>JALSIV010000050.1 GCA_026989685.1 Pirellulaceae bacterium
TCACCCCTCACACCTCACACCTCACCCCTCACACCTCACCCCTCACACCTCACACCTCCCTCTTCCCCCTCGCAATGCACTGGGAAGGGACACCGCCAATGCGGCCAGCGATACGGCGAACGTACCGGCCGTGACCGGGTCGGCCAGCGACTCGGGATCGTCGGCTCCCAGCACCAATAGCACCGATGTCGCGTTGTTCACCAGATGAGCCGACATGGCCACATAGACGGAATCGAAAGCACGCGCGACCAAGGCCGTCCAAATTCCCAGCGGTATCACCAAGACGACGTGAACCGGGTGCAAGTGAGCCAATCCAAATACGACTCCCGTGATGCCGATCGCCAGCCATGGGGAAAACCGCCGCTCCAGGCTGCCCAGTAAGAACCCGCGAAAGAACATCTCTTCACAGACCGCGGGCACAAGTGATATCAGCAGCAAGAACGCGACGACGTTCCACCCTTGCTGTTGAAGAAACCACTCGCCAAACACCTGAGGCAGTTCCAGCGGCCCACCGTTGAGCCACTCCAGAAGTGATGACGCCAGCATGCCCAGTGCCATGGGGGCAAACGATGCTGCCACCCACTGCCAAGGACGGCCTCGGGGTTTCTGCAGGCGGTATCTCGAGCGCCACTGCCGACCCAGCGGCCAGGCCAGCAGCAGGGCAACGGCCAAGAAAACCAGTTGTTGCGGCACGATCAGCACGGCCGAACCGAATGCCGACCGCTGCAATCGGTTCATGACCGCATCCAGCTCCAACGGATCCGAGATGAGCTCACCGCTCCCCGCCGCAGCAGCCACAAGCGAGACGACGACCACGACCAGGACCGACAAGATCGATCCGATCACCACCGTCATCCCCGCGATGCCGATCGCCATCCACCATGGCAACTCGAATGACGGTTGGCCCCCGCATTCGCCCTTAACGGGGGAAAACGGACGGGTCGGTGCGCCGCCGGAATCCGCATGAGGTGGAACATGAAGCGGATCGGGCGAATAGGGTTCATCGGGCGGTTGGGACATCAGTGCATACCTGCTCTCAGTGGATTGAGCGGCTCAACCGGGAACCAAGAACGCAGCCCTCGTTCGGAGTGGCACTGAGCACTGCCCGGCACGAACACCGTAAGGCACCATCATAACCGATCGCCGCGAGGGACGCGGCCGACGGAACCGGTCCGGAGAGTCTGCCGGGCGTCGCCCCTTACCGCCGACCGCCGCTCAGTAAACCCACTGGTAGCCGAATCGGCCGGTGATTCCGGTCCCATAAACGCCCGAACCGTGAACCAGATACGGCTGGTCGGTGAGATTCTCCACGCTCAAGCTGACGCGGTGCCGATCATGGCGTCCGAACGCGCGGCCCATCCGCACGTTGAGTGTGGCGAACCCGGGAGTCCCGCCGGGCGGAATCCGCTCGTCGCTGAGGTCGCGCACCGGGTCCAGCCGGTCCTGGCGGTCCGAGATCCAGGTGTACAACGCGAAATAGGCGTGCCGATGCGGATCGCGCCAGCGGATCCCGGCAATACCCTGCATGGGAGGAATGCGGCTGAGCGCACCACCAGTGACACGATTGCGACCGTAGGTGTACCAGAAGTTTCCGTACAGACTCCAACCCCCGTTCATCAACCACTCGCCGTTCCACTCGACGCCCTGAATATAGGAATCCTGGTTGGCTCGTTTGAACTGATTGGCCCCCGCGGAAATGGGAACGATGTTGTTCTGCAAGTCCGTCCAGAATACGAATGTCTGAGTCCGCAGGCGGGGAAAGTCGGTCTTGACGCCGATCTCGTACGTCAGTGACCGTTCCGGTATCAACCCCAAACTCGGCAAGTCCTGCCCCTGCTGCAAAACGTTCGGATTGTTGGCCATCAATTCGTCCAGATTGGGAGCTCGGAACCCTTCGGAGATCGAGCCGACCAGATTCACGTACGGGTTGACCTCGTAGACGAGCCCCACCTGGCCGATCCAGTCCTGGTAGCTCGGCGAAATGTAGATCGGATTTCCGTCGACCACCGGAGTCCCCGCCAGATCGGCCATTTCGTAGCGCACGCCGGCCACGGCATCGAGCCGCTCCGTGAGCGCCACATCCCAGTTGATGAAAGCGCCCAGACGCTCGTACCACGCATCATCGGGGATGATGGGCCCGCTCGCCGTCCCGCCGAAACGCGAATCGACGTCGTCATAGTACCAGTCCGCCCCGATCGTGGCCTTGCCGTATGCATCGAGATCCTTCACGGCCACCACGTTGAAGCCGACCGTCTCTACGTCGGTTTCTTGGAAGCGGGTCTGGGGGACGCCTCGAGTCTGATTCTCGCGTTGCCGGTGATACGAAGCCGTCGCCATCACCAGATCGAATCCGGCCACATCCAGCGCTTGGTAGCGTACATAGACCAGGTCCCGCTGCTGAGGATCGAAGAACCTCGCCTTGGCCAGCGTGTTGCTGTTGTCAAGGTCTCCCGGATATCCGGGATAGCGGTCGCTGCGAGGCAGATCGTCTTGCTGAAAATGTTGCACGGCGACCGTCAGCAACTCGTGGTCGGACAGCAGATAGTTGAACTTGATGTCGCCGGCCCACTGCTGATAGTTGGTCCCCGGCTGGCGAGGAAACGCGCTGAAGCCGGTATCCAGGTCACGCACGTTGAGAAAACTGCCGCCGGCCAATGCTCCCATGTTGCCGACCCACCCCTCCACGTTCAGTCGCGAATAGGGCGAACTGTCGGCCGTGTTGAAATACTGAGTGAACTCGCCTCCGCGATAATCGCCGTGGTAGCGGCCCCAGTGAATGTCGGGACTGCGGGTAACAATGTTGATCGCGCCGCCGATCGCATCCGAGCCCCACAGCACCGATCCCTGACCGCGCAATACCTCGATCTGCTCCACCATGCCCGGATCGATGGTGTTGAAATACTGGTTGGGGCCGAAACGGAACACCGAGTTGTTGAGCCGGATCCCGTCGATCAGAATCAAAACCTGCTGGCCGGTCAACCCGCGGACGAACGGCGAAGCCTGTCCCGCCGCCGTGCTTTGCATCAACACGCCGACTTCATTCTGCAAGGCAGAGAACATGTTGGGAGCCTGCTTCTCCAAGATGTCCTCACGGCGCGTAATCGATGCGGCAGCCGGCGTGTCGAAGAGCGATCGCCCGCTGCGCAAGATGCCTGTCGCCTGGCCGAAACCGCCCGCCCTCGAGCCGAAATTCTGATCACTCAAGGACGGATACCCGGGAAAAAGAACCGGCTCCGTCGGGGCCGACGTCTCCGCCTCCTCCGCCTCTTCGGGCGGCTCCACGATCACCGGGGGAAGTGTCGGCAGATCCTCCGGAGGTTGAACCACCAATCGCGCCGCCGCTCCACTACGATGCCCGTCCTCAATCGTAAAGTGTGTCCCTTTGGGTGGTTCCTGTGCCGGACTCCGCGACATCCACGCCGGGCTCACCGCTCCCAGTGAGATCAAGCCCACCACCAAACGTCGCTTCCAATTGAACGCCATGTTCCTCCTCCATCCCTTTCTGCAAGCGGAGAATCTCCTCGATGGGCAATGTCTCCTCACCAACCGCTCACAGAACGCACACACCAACGAAAGTCCTTATCGGGCCGCGATGATCGACAGCACGAGAAAGACCGGAAGAACGAGCAGAGTCTTTCTATTTCACCCGAACGCTGAAAACCACGCAGATTGACGCAACGGAGCGGCAGTCGATGGGGCGAGCGTCAACCGACCCCAGCGCACTCGCCCTCGGGCCTGCCCCACGTGCAAACGCTGCCGTGCGCCCAGAGTCAACCGCCGTGCAGATAGCCCCGAGGCGGCAACCTACGTCGGCGGCCAGTCGCGTCTTCGAGCCACAGCCCCGGTTCGGCCGTCAATCGGCCGACTACAAGCAGAGGCGTTGGCAGGTCCGGCAATCGGCTTGCCCGTTCGTGCTCCGAGTCCGACATCGCCAACAACAACTCGAAGTCTTCGCCATCGGCCAAGGCCCGATCGAAAGGCGATGGTCCCTCCGGACAGCGGGACGACAGGACTCGAGCATCTCCGGAGACGGGAATCGCCTTCTCGGTGAGCACCGCACCACATCGGCTGGCTTGGGCGAGGCGGTGAAGATCCAACGCGAGTCCGTCACTGACGTCGATGGCCGCGTGAACATCGATTCCGGCTTCGGCCAAACAAACGGCGGTCGGGATTCGAGGCTCGGCACACCAATGCTTTTGCAACAGGCTGCCGCCAAGAGTGCCCGTGACAACCAGTAGATCGCCGGCGCGCCCGCCCGATCGCCTCCACACCGTCTGAGCCACGGGCAGCCCGACCACGGCCACGTTGATCACTAGATTGCCCGACCAGACGTTCGTGTCCCCGCCGGCAATCCCCACGTCGAACCGATCGGCGAGTCGTTGCATGCCGCGGTAGAGGCTTTGCACCTCGGCGTCAGACGTCCCATGAGGAAGAGCCAATGAAATCAGAGCGGCCGCCGGTCGGGCTCCCATCGCCGCCAAGTCGCTCAGGTTGACCCCGAGCGCCTTCTGCCCGATCCGGTCCCAGGGAGACTCGGGAGGTGGCTCGAAGTGAACACCCGCCAACAACATGTCGGTCGCCAAGACGCACTGCCGGGAACCGGGAATCGCCAGACACGCCGCGTCATCTCCGATCGGTACGCCCAGTCGCCCATCATGTCCGAACCGATCGGCCAGCCAATCCAGCAGTCGAGCCTCCAGTGGGCGAGATCGGCTCGGAGATGATTCGTCGGAAGCCATGAGGAACCTCGAGGAAGAAAACACCGTCTTGCTACCGGTAGCCGGCGGTCGGGATGGCACGGGTCGGCGAGCGTCATCGTAGTGGCCTGATTTCCCGGCTGCAAACCGGCGCCTGAGTTTCCTTCGCTGACCGGCCGATTTAGGATAAAGTGGCCAGTCGGGGTTTCCTCAACGAGCCGTGACGCCACGGAGCGCACTCCCAGGGATGTTGCCCGCCGGCGACCGGGTATTGTTCATCACCAGAAAACGGAAGAGACACCATGTCGAGACCATTGATCTACATGCCGTCGGAATCTCGCCACCTGCCGCCTGGCCGCGGACTCCGAACCGGGTTGCTTTTCACGTCAGTGATCGCTGCCGTTCCGTTTTTGATTTTCCTTGAGGCAGCGCGAGGCGGTACCGGCGCGCCGTCCAGTCGGCCGAACATCCTGTTGGTGCTGTGCGACGATCTCGGTTATGGCGATCTGGCCTGTTACGGCCATCCCACCATTCGTTCTCCCAATGTCGACCGCTTGGCTGCCCAGGGGATGCGGCTCACCGCCTGCTACTCGTCCGCTCCCGTCTGCTCCCCGTCGCGCGCCGGGCTGATGACGGGCCGCACGCCTCACCGCCTGGGAATCTACAACTGGATCCCATTCGAGTCTCCGATGCACCTGAAGCGGTCTGAAATCACCATTGCGAACCTGCTCAAGAGCGCCGGCTATTCCACCTGCCACGTGGGCAAGTGGCATCTCAACGGCAGTCTCACCGACACCACACAGCCGCAACCATCGGATCACGGTTTCGAGTACTGGTTTTCCACTCAGAACAACGCCATCCCCTCGCATCGCAATCCCATCAGCTTTGTCCGCAACGGGAAACCGCTCGGCAAACTCCAGGGATATGCGTCGGAACTGGTCACCGACGAGGCGATCCGGTGGTTGCGCGAGATTCGAGCCAAGGACCGGCCCTTTTTCATGTTCGTTTGTTATCACGAGCCCCACGAACCGATTGAAACGGACAAGCGATTCAGCCGTCTCTATCCCGACACCGGCAAACGAAGCCCCTATGACCCGTCGACCTCGTCATTGGCCGCGCACCACG
>JALSIV010000051.1 GCA_026989685.1 Pirellulaceae bacterium
GCCTACCATCTGCAGACTCCAGCCGTGTGGTTCAAAGGCCGAGCACAGTCGCGAGGCCAAGTCCGGGTCGTTTCCGGCGAACGATACAGTACCGTTTGCTGTCGTCATTTTCGATTCTCCGTGAGTTGCTTGCTGTGTGGCACCGAGCCCATGCCACACATGGGGCGTGTGTCCTCTGAAAAGGATGGCTCGGAGCGAGCGTCGGTGGGCGGCAGTGTTTTCCCGAATCGGAGTACGCACTTCCTTTACTCGGGCCGGCCGGAATTCGCACCCACCTCGGGTGGGCGCCGAGGTGACTGGAGGGGATAATAGTCTGGGCTCGGTGAAATCGGACAGGTGTGGTAGGGATGTTGGGCTCCGCGTTGGATTGGACGTTGGTCGCTCAGGGAGAGCAGCATGTACCCAGAAAACCAGAATGCCGGGTCCGTTTTCGTGCTGGATGATGATCAGACGATTCGCGATTCTATCCAGGTCGCTCTTCGTGACGTCGGTTACCGGGTTTCAGCGTTCTCGAATGTGGAGGAGTGCCGCCGCGCTCTCGTCAGAGACGTTCCGACGTGTGTTCTTGTCGATTTGCTCCTGCCGGGCGCGACCGGACTGCGGTTGTGCGAACAGGTACAGAGCATGCCCAACGTTGTCTGTGTCATCATCAGTGGGTACGGCGACGTGCGATCGGCCGTCCGAGCCATGAAGCTCGGGGCGATCGATTTCCTGGAAAAACCGTTCAATCGCGAATCATTGTTGGATGCCGTTCACCACGCCCTCGAGCAGGCGGCTCGCTGGCATGAAGAAAGTCGAGAAGAAGACACCATCGTGGCTCGCGTCGACAGTCTCTCTCCGCGGGAGCGACAGATTTACGAGTTGTTGGGAGAGGGGCTGGTTACCAAGGAAATCGCGAAGCGCCTGGGGATATCCCGGCGGACCGTCGACGTGCATCGATCCAACATCGCCCGAAAACTGGGGATTGAATCTCCTGTCCAGCTCGCCTACACCATGTTTGTGGCCCGCAGGCGGTCCCTGCGAGATCGCAGCATTGCCGCGGAGCTCAAGACCAAGGGGTGAACGCATGACCGAGTTCGGGCAACTGCCGCGCGTGAGAGTCGTTTCGCGTCGGCGAGCACTCCAGTTGGGAGCGGCCTCATTGGCCGGATGGCCATCGTTGTCTGCGATCGGCGGTTCCGATCGGCTGCCGCTTTCGCGGCGTCCGGAAGCTCCCGACCATTTCCTGGTCAGGATTTCCGGTTCGGCTCGCGAGCGGGGGCGCGCGTATGGACGCCGGTTTTCCCATGAGATCCACGAATTCCTCGAAACGCAAGTGTATGCCGCCTTCGTCCGCAAGACAGCGACTCGCGACGATATGTTGCGGTATGCCGCTGCTTGCCTGGGGCCGATCCGGAAACTCTCGGTCGAGTTGGTGGAAGAACTCGAGGGAATGGCGGAAGGGAGCGGCCTGCGACTGGAAGAGCAGGTGCTGCTTACGCTGCACGAAGAACTATGGCATCGAGGTGTCATTCCGTCGCAGGGACACTGCACGGCCATCGCGGTGGGGCCGCCGGACACCGGCGACAAGAAGACGTATGTCGCTCAAAGTTGGGATTGGATGCGGGAAGTCTACGGCAAGTCCCAAATGCTGCTGTGGCAGCGCCCGAACGGGCCGGACGTGATCGCATATTCGTATCCGGGACTGTGGGCGGGCGCCGGACTGAATTCGGCGGGGATCGCTCTATGTTGGACGAGTGCCCTGGCCGTGGACAAGTCGATTCCCGGACCGAGGGTCGGCGTTCCCAGCTATGTGCTGATCGCTCATTTGTTGGCCCAACCGACACTGGAGGCTGCGGCAGAAGAGGCACGCCGTGCTACGCATGCCGGCTGGTTCACGTTTGTCATGGCAGACGGCAAGGGACGGCTGATGAACATTGAAGGATCTCCGAAGCGATTGGTGATCAAGCACGCCCGAGGCACGTTATCGCGAGTTTACTTTGGTACGCACGAGATGACGAGAACTCCCAAGGGGCAGCCGGTTCCAGCGCACCCGCAGTGCGTTCGAATGCGCGAGTTGTTGGGGAAAGCGAAGGGGCACATCGACTTGGCGACCATCCAGCGATTCTACGGCGACCACCAGACGAGGTGGATCTGCAAACACTTCAACTCACTGGACGTGATGATATTCGATTGTACGTCGCGACGGGCGTACGTCACTCGTGGACCCGGGTGCCTCGCTCAGTACAAGTCGTTCTCGTTCGACGGTGCGCCAGGCTAATCGATACGTTGTACCGCGGGGTGGTCCTGAATGCCTCCGCCGGCAATTATCATGGCGATGACGGAACGAAGATGGTAGTGGGGCGTTGCGCCAGGCGATGGAGCACCGTTGAGGACGACAAGGCACGGGCCGTATGCGAATCGGTGATGGGAGGTATCGGATGAGTCGAGAACGGCGAGCAAGTGTGGCGGGCGGTGGACCATGGACGAGCGCGAGCGGGGCCGCAGTGGTGGGGTGTTGCATGCTCGCCTGCGGAGTGTGGTGGGCATTGGCAGTCGCCGCGTCTGCTCAGATTCGCCTTCACCTCCCGGAGCGGGCTCGGGAAGACTTCGAGCAAGGCAACTCGGGTTGGCGGTTCACCGACGCGGCCGCCTGGCGACTGGAGAAAGCCGGCGGTTCGACCGTGTTGCACCAGTTCCAGCGCAGCCGGTACAAGCCTCCTCACCGCAGCCCCTACAACATCGCCCTTTGGAAATCGCACGACGTCACCGACTTCGTGTTGACGGCTCGAGTCCGCAGCACGACCCGGGACTATCCTCATCGCGACGTCTGCCTGTTCTTCGGCTACCAGGACCCGGCTCATTTCTATTACGTCCACTTTGGGAAACGAGCCGACGATCACGCGAACCAGATCTTTATCGTCAACGGGAAGGCTCGGACGAAGATCTCCGAGAAGTCGACCAAAGGCACGCCATGGAATGACGACTGGCATACGGTTCGCGTTGTCCGTCGGGTCGGCGACGGGACGATCGAGGTCTACTTCGACGACATGAATCACCCCGTTATGGTGGCTCACGATCAGACGTTCGACCATGGTCTGGTCGGCATCGGTTCCTTCGACGACACGGCGCAGTGGGACGACATCGTCTTGCAGGCGGCCGGCGCAAGCCCCGCGAAATCCGGACGGCGCCGTCTGCCCAACATCGTCTACATCATGGCCGATGATCTGGGCTATGCCGAGCTGGGGTGTTACGGCCAGCAGAAGATCAACACGCCGAACATCGACCGTTTGGCCGCCCAGGGAATGCGGTTCACGCAGCACTACACCTCAGCGCCGGTTTGTGCTCCGGCCCGCTGCAGTTTGATGACGGGCAGGCACGGGGGACATGCGATGGTACGGGACAATTTCGAAGTGCGGCCCAGCGTGTTCGGTGACGCTTTCGGCGGGCAATACCCGTTGCCGGACGACGCGGTGACGATTGCCGAGCTGCTCAAGGTGCGCGGTTACGCGACCGGCGCGTTCGGCAAGTGGGGACTGGGCGGCGTCGGTACGACCGGCGATCCGCTCAAGCAAGGATTCGACCGGTTTTTCGGCTTCAATTGTCAACGGCATGCCCATAATCTGTATCCCCGATACCTGGTGGACAACGATCGGCAACGCCCGTTGCCCGGGAATACTCGAGGCATTACCGGGGACACGTACGGGCCGCAGGCGATTGCCGACGAAATGCTGAAGTTCATCCGCCGGCACAAGGACGAGCCGTTCTTCGTCTATTATCCGTCGGTACTTCCGCACTTGGCGCTACAGGCTCCCCAGGACGAGGTGGCCCAGTACGAAGGACAATGGCCTGAAACTCCATACAAGGGAAGGTCATATCTGCCCAACCCGACGCCTCGAGCCACGTATGCCGCCATGATTTCGTTTCTGGACAAGCAAGTGGGGAGATTGACAGCGCTGTTGAACGAGTTGGGGCTGGCCGACGATACCGTGATCTTCTTCACTTCCGACAACGGTACGACGATGCTCAAGGGACAGGTCGATTACGAGTTCTTCCAGAGTGTGGGGCCGCTGCGAGGGCTCAAGGGTTCGGTGTACGAAGGGGGAATCCGCATTCCCCTGATCGTCCGTTGGCCGGGGAAGATCCGACCCGGCAGCCAAACCGACCTGATTTCCGCTCATTACGACGCCATGGCCACTCTATGCGAGATCGCCGGAATCCCAGTGCCGCAAGAAACTGACGGGATCAGTTATCTGCCGACGTTGCTTGGACAGGACGGTCGTCAGCGGAAACATGAATTTCTATTTTGGGACTTCGCCGGTTATGGTGGACAGCTCGCAGTGCGGATGGGGAGATGGAAGGGCGTGCGGCGGAACCTCAAGCGGGACGCTGATGCACCCCTGGAGCTCTACGACCTCGAGTCGGATATTTCCGAGCAGCACAACGTGGTCGACGAGCATCCGGAGATCGCCGAGAAGATCCGACGAATCATGGTTCAGGAGCGCGTGCCGCCGGCCGAGAAACGTTTCCGGTTCGGCGAGTATCGGTAAGGTGTTGTTCAGCGTCCTACGGACCCCGATGCTGGAAAGCGGGCGGCGCTCGCACAACCGGAGCCGGGAGGTCCGAAACACACCGAGGACTCGGTGCGTGCCATGATGGGATGCCGCTGGATGCCTTCCTTGTCGCCGTCTATCCGTCCTATCCGTCCTATCCGTCTTATTCGTCCTATTAGGAACAAGGACCGCTAGGGCGGCGAGGCATTCAAATGGGATGACTTGGGTGAAGTATGCCAGCATCTGTCGGCACGGCACTACACGTTGCCGCCACTGAGGATGATACCGATGCGGCGGCCTTGAATGTGGCTCTTGATTTCTTCCAACGCGGCCAAAGGAACGGCGGACGAGAACTCAATGGGACTCTTCGTGAGTTCTCGCAAACGCTCCGTCCACTGCGCCGTGCGAGTCTCTGCAGCCAGGATCACCCGCTCGACCCGCGAATCGATCACCTGCCAAGTCCGTTCGCCCAGCGAAGTGCGCAGCCCGTCGGCTCGGGTGGTCGGAGCCCACTGCGGTACGATTTGGCCCGCTCGTTTGCTTTGCCATGCATCGTCGGCGGACAGCGGTTCTGCGCCCCACACGGTCACGGGAGTCGGTTGAGCCGTTGCCACGATGGCTGTGCCACTGAGCAGTCCTCCGCCGCCGACCGGGGTGACCAGCAGTTCGATCCCCGGGACCTCCTCGAGGAACTCCAGCGCACAGGTGGCTGCTCCGGCGATGATCCGCCAATCGTTGTACGGATGAACGAGTGTCGCACCCGTCTCGTTTCGCACTTTCTCCGCCGTCGTCTCGCGCGCCGCAAGTGTCGGTTCGCAAAACGTGATTTGAGCTCCGAACGACCGGCAGTTTTCGACTTTGACCGGCGGCGCATCTTCGGGCATCACCACATAACAGGGGATGCCGCGCCGCTGGGCGGCTCGAGCCAGTGCGGCAGCATGATTGCCGGACGAGTGCGTCACCACGCCGCAAGGCGCCTGATCCTCGGATAGAGAAAACACCACGTTGCAGGCACCGCGGCTCTTGAATGCTCTCGCTGCCTGCAGGTTCTCGAGTTTGAGTGCGCATTCGGCGCCCAGTCGCTCGTTGATGTCTTCCGACTTCACCACCGGCGTACGCTTCACATGAGCGGCGATGACGGTTGCGGCGGCTCGAACTTCGTCCAGGCCAATGGGAATTCCCGCCCCGCTCACGCTGCCGCCTCCCGCTTCTCCCACTCCTTCTGGAACAGCAGCCAGTAGACGGTCG
>JALSIV010000052.1 GCA_026989685.1 Pirellulaceae bacterium
AGAAGACCAACGCGTCCTACCACGCCGCGTGCAAGACCTACCGGCGGGACTGCAAAAACTTGCAGCGGATTCGGCGGATCGAGAAGAAGTTCAAGCAGCCCGGCCGCTGACTGGAGTCGCCGGTGCCCCAAGGCAATGCGAACCCAACGAAACACGAGACGGCAAGATGACTGGAGAAAATATGAGAAAATTGAGACGGCGTCGCGGAAAAAAGCGCCCAGTATAAGGGGCCTTTTGTGTGCCCGTTCCGGGGAGCCGTGTGGGACTTCGGTGTGGAAATGGGCAAATGCGGCGAAGTTTGCCGGCGAATGCGGTCTCTTTCGACGGGCTGATTGGCGGGCCTTCACTGGTGGCCTACCGCTGCGGTGGATTTTTCGGCCACGCCTTGTGGCAAAGTGGTCATGAATCGGATACCGTTGGTGATGCTCCAACGTGGCAGATGACGTGAGGATCGACATGTCGGTGGCTTGTTCGAAGAAGCTGTCACAAAACTCCGGGCCGCAAGCAACATGCCCGAGGCTCGGAAGCGATGCGGCGGGTGATGATACAGGCTCTAAGAGGCTGTCACAAAACTTCAGGCCGCAAGCAACATGCCCGAGGCCGGAAATCGGCGCGGCGGGTTTTGTTACAGGCTCTAAGAACATTCTGCTTGCATCGGTCGGGCTGAGCGGTCCGCGAAAGACGCGTTATCAGCTCGATTCCCGCACGGTCGAGGCGCCATTCTCGGCCTTCGGACTTTGGCAATTGCTGGACGAATCGAGCCGTCCGAGCGAGATCTGGTTTCTGCTGACGCCGAGAGCACGAAAGGAGCAATGGGGAGCGATCGACGAGGAAGCGAAGCGGCTGAACGTTGTGGTTCGGCCTGTCGATCTATTGGGCGACATGGACGACACGCGTGCATTCCTGGAACAGACCGCCTCGTCGATTCCGCAAGGGTGCCGGTTGACGCTCGATGTGACGCAGGGTCTGCGGCACCACGCGTTCCTGTTCTATGCGCTGGCCGTCTACTTGAGTGCGTTCCGCAACGTACAGATCGACGGCGTGTGGTATTGCCGACTCGAAACCCCACGCCCTGATCATCCAAGACCGGATCGACCTCCGGCGGATGATCGCTCTGAAACTCAAAACCACGACGATCCGAAACCGCTGATCGATCTCAAACCGACGCTCGACCTGGCCCACTGGTTCCATGCGCTGGCCGTCTTTCGGGAGCAAGGCGCGACCGGGCCGATAGCGGCATTGATCGAACGTGAAGTCGAGTCGATCCGGCAGGCCGCTCGCGAACAGGGCGACGACAAGTCGCTTTTTGGCGAGGCGGGCAGCCTGGACAAGTACGCCGGGGCATTCAACCGCTTCGGCTTCGCCTACAGCAGCGGGTTGCCGCTTGAACTGGGAAAAGTCAGCCATTGGGTGGAAGCGAACATGGCGCGCTTTGCCGCAACGACGGTTGGCACTCGTCTGCCGCTGGCGGATGCCGTCGCGGAATTGATCGTCGAGGAGTCGAAAAGGACGGCGTTCCGCCAGCCGGCTCCGTCGAAAGGCAAATGGAAGTCGGAGATCGAGTTAACCGACGAGGAATTGGCTCGCCAGGCGTCGATAATCGACGCCTACCTCGAACGCCGTCAATTCGCACTCGCCGTCGGCTTGATGCGGGAATGGGTCGTGTCGTGGTTGATGCGGCATGCGGGTGAGACCGTCGACTGGGTTCGCCACGCTCGGCGGAAGCCCTTCGAACAGCGGCTGGGGAGCCTCCTCAGCTTGATGCGATCCGAAGGTTCATCCGTGTCGATAAGGATCCCGGAGGAGCATCGACCGTTTGCCGAGTTCTGGTCTCAGCTCACGGATTCGCTGCGCAACAGCTTCCATCATCACGGAATGCGTGAGGATAGCCTGGAGGAACCGCCGAAGCAGCTCGGCGACGTCATATCGTTCTGGAAACGCTTGAAGCGGAACGAAATCGATCCGCCCCGCGTCGGCGGCGGCGAAAAAAAACTGCTGCTCTGTCCGATCGGGTTGACCCCGGGCGTTCTCTATTCGGCCCTCCACCATACTCGGCCCGATCGGGTGCTGGTGATCTGTTCGGAAGCATCGCGGTCGAAGGCTGAGGAAGCGGTGGAGCGGTCGGGACAGCGTCCGCAGGTCGAGTACTTGGAGCTGCACGATGTCCATACGGGGATCGGCGAGTTTCCGAAGCTGATCGACGAGGCTTCACGGTGGTTGTTCGAGGCGGATGAGATCGAGGCGAACCTGACGGGAGGCACCACATTGATGGGCGTGCTGGTGAACGAGCTGGTCAAGCGTGCACGAGGAGAGTATCAGCGTCCGGTGCGCGAGTTCGTGCTGATCGACCGCCGCACGCCGGAGGAACAGCGGAGCGATCCGTGGCAGTTGGGCGAGATTCGTTACTTGGATGGCGAACCAGCAAACAACGGTACCAACCGGCAACAAGGCTCCGACGCATCCGAGGAGACCAATTGATGAGCAAGAACTTCATAACCCTCACCGCGACCTATCGCATCGTGATGCCGATGTTCTGCGCCGGAGCCGATCAGCAGAAGGCCGAACTTCGTTTGCCAAGTTTCAAAGGCGCATTGCGATTCTGGTGGCGTTCGTTGATGTGGGGCAAGGCGCGAGATGTCGCGGAATTGCGGCGCAAAGAAGCCGAACTGTTCGGTTCCAGCGATCAAAACGTCGGACAGTCGAAAGCGCGCATGCGGTTCAAAGGCGATCCCGATCTGAAAAAGTCCGTGTGTCCGCCTGAGGTGTTTGAATCCGGGCGGCTACCTGGTTGTCACTACCTGGGCTACGGCGTGATGGAGGCGTTTCCATCAAGAAACAAAGGAACGAAGGCCGGCCAGTTGACCCGTCCGATGATTCCCGGAGGGGAGTTCACCGTGCAGCTTCGTCTCGGGCCGCGAATCTCGGACGAACAACGCCAGCAAATTGAAAATGCCCTCGTCTTGCTCGGCACCGTAGGCGGACTCGGCAGCAAATCCCGTAAAGGGTTCGGTAGTCTCACGCTGACGAGCCTCAAACAGGACGATCACGAAATCGAATTGAAGGCCGGCCCGATCGAACGGATCAAAGCGGCACTGGGTGCGTTGCCGGATGGCGAGCCCGAATGGACGGCCTGGAGCCAGCAGAGCCGCGTCCTGACCGTTTTCGGCAATTCGAAGTCGACGGCAGTCGGCTTGCTCGACAAACTCGGCCGCGAACAGGTTTACTTTCGCAGTTGGGGCAATCAAGGCCGAGTCATCGATCGCGACTCGGAGCGGAATTTCAAGGAGGATCATGATCTGAGTAAAGGAAAAAATGTCGCTATCAGCCATCCACGCCGACTCGCTTTCGGCTTGCCGCATAACTATGGAAAGGGCGATTCGAAGGCGGTTGCCCCCGCGAGCAGAGACATCGACCGCCGGGCCAGCCCGCTGTTTTTGCATGTGCATCAGGCGAGTGAACAAGAAGCACCGATCGGCGTTGTCGCGTTCCTGCCGTCGTTGTTTCTCCCCAAAGGCGAAGAGATTCAAGCCTTTGGCAAAACCGTGCCGCTCGACCGAAGCGATGAGTTCTGGAATCCGATTCACGGGTATCTTGATCGTCTGATCGGGAAAGGCGGCGCAACTGCGAAACAGACCGACCTGCAAGCAAAGGAGGTGAAACTTGGCTGAGTCGAATAACATCCCCGTTCATCTCTCTTTCACGATCGGTCCGGTGCAGGCGTTTGTCGCCCAGGCGCGGCGGACACGCGATCTGTGGGCCGGCAGTTGGCTGCTCTCCTTTCTGGCGGAGACTGCGTTGGCGGCCGCCGAGCGAACCGGCGGGACGGCGATCATTCCCTATCGCAGCGAGGACCAGCACGGGAAAGTGACTTCGGTTGCTTCGCCGATCGGTGGGTATCCCAATCGATTCGAGCTGAAGTTCGATTCCGCTGACAATGCGAAGCAGGCGGCAAAGGACGCAACAGAAGCATTTAACGAGGCATGGACGAAAGTCGCTGCAGCGGTCTGGAACAAGTACGTGGAACCGGCTGCCGACACCGGCAACGAAACGAAAGAAATCTGGGATCGGCAGATCGAGTCGTTCTGGGAAATCGCCTGGGTGGTCGGAGCGCCAAACGACAATGCGAAAACGATTGCCCATCTGGCCGCGGCGCGGAAAAACATTCGCAACGTGCAGGCGAATCCCGAACCGGGGATCAAGTGTTCGCTGATGGGAACGTTGCAAGAGATTTCCGGCTACTCCGGCAGAGGGGCGAGGAGTCAGCAGGTCGATTTCTGGGAAAAACTGCGAAAGAATCTTGGGGCACTTGATGTCAAGGAGGGCGAACGACTCTGCGCCATCGCGCTCGTTAAACGGCTTTTCCCTCATGTCATCGAGCAGGCGGTTGGCAATGGCGTCAGCAAAGAATTGACTCGACAGGAATCGTGGCCATCGACCTCATTTTTTTCGGCGCTTCCGTGGCTGAAGAAGGTCGAGCAGTTGGCGGCATCCGAAGCCGAGACCTACGCGAGGGCGGCGAGGGATGCGGGCTGGAAAAACAGTGAACGTCAGGCGGCCAGAGAATCGGGGCTTCAAACCGACTGGGGGCAACTCGATGCTCCGGCCTGGTTCGCCGGCGCGGTTCGACAGAACGAGCCTAGGGCCGACAAGCCCACCATTGCCAACCTGCTCGGCCAGCTTCAATCGCTTTACGACAACGTAGGCAGCAGGCCGATTCCCTACTACGCTTTGTTGCTGATGGATGGAGATTCGATGGGCAAGCTGGTCGCAACGCTCGACTCGCCCCAAAAGGTAAGCGAAGGGCTCGTTGAATTCTCCAAAACGGTCCAAGACGTCGTCAAGAACCGCGACGGACGGACCATCTATGCCGGTGGTGATGATGTGCTGGCCCTTCTTCCGGCAGAAGGCGTGCTCAAGGCAGCCGATGAATTGGCCAGGAAATATCAAGACAGCTTTGCCAGTGTGAACGGCGGAAAGCCCGTCCCCGAAGCGACTCTCTCCGGGGCGATCGTCTTCGCCCACTGGAAGTTTCCCCTGCGGCAGATTCTACAAACCGCCCACCATCTGCTTGACGACATCGCCAAGGACCGAACCGGCCGCGATTCGCTCGCCATCGGCGTGATCCAGGGGAGCGGTTTGCAAGCGGTCTGGTCCGCTCCTTGGAGTGTTGTGCGTGGCAAGGAAAACGATGGCTTTGGAAATCTGGAGAAATTTGTTGACAAGTTCGGCAGCGATTCCAACAGCAAGGAAACAACCGAGTTCAATGCCTCGTTTCTCTACCTGCTGCGTGAACAGTTTTCGAAACTGTTTGCGGAGCCGATCGAGGCCCCTGGAGCATTCGGCAGGATCGACATCGGCGGCGATTTGCTGGTTGACATCGCCAATTCCGAGTATCGCAGGCGGATGAGTCGGGCGGAACGCCTAGAGTCAGACCCCGCCGAAACACGGAAAAAGGCCCAACCCCTGATCGCGCTCAGCCGATTGTGGACACGCGACGACACGACTCGGGCTGTAACGTCCGACAAAGAGACATTCAGCTTCGACGGGTGGCGCGTGGCGAGGCTCCTGAAACAAATCAAAGACGGAAAGGTGGGCGACCATGAGTAATTCGACAACCGATTGGTTTCGCCTGGAACCAGCCGACGCTTGGTTCTTTCGCAATGGCAAACCGTTCAACCGCGGCGAAGATCAAAGCGACCTGGAAAGTCTGTTTCCTCCCCACCCGTCGACGGTTGTCGGAGCACTCCGAGCGGCCCTTGCACGAGAGC
>JALSIV010000053.1 GCA_026989685.1 Pirellulaceae bacterium
GACTCGAGCGTTCCAAGTCTGCACAGGGAATGTTCCTCGAGGAAGTTCCCATGTCTTCGCGGGCATTTTGCCGTCGGACCATTGCCGTCGAATCCGCTCGAAAGCGCTGCGAGCGATCAATCGAGCCTGCAACCGCTGTTGCATCCGCTTCCCAGATCGCAAATCGTCCGGCAACGTCCGCAACTCGGAGACCATCCTGGCTCCCACCACAGCCAGAACGGCGACGACGATCAACATGGCCGCGCCGCGTCTTCGATTCATGATCGCAGTCTCCCCGATACAACGATGCCCAATTCTTCGACCTTGTTCCCAGCGGGCTGCTCGAGCGAAACGCCTTCGGGACCGAGTCGCACCACAACGTGGTCGCCTCGTCTGTCCAGATCCCACTTCGTGGTCGCTCCTCCACTCCATAGGAAAGTATCGCCCCGCCTCAGCTCGCCCGATGGCGATTGCGTCCACCGTTCGACCCGAGTCCCACCGAGCCGGTATTCAATGCGTTCCGCTTTCGAAGGCGATCGTGCCGTTATCAACAGACGTTTTCCGACGATTCCGACTTCGGCGGCGCTTCCCAGATCCTCTTCGAGGACGCCGGCGAGCCGCTCTCGCTCAACAACACGCCGCCAGCGCACGGTGCGCTGGTGCGAATGAGTTTGCCACATGACGAGCAGCGTCGTCGACGTGGCCAGCGTCACGGAAAGGAGGCCCGTGACAACCACGAACTCCACGAGAGAAGTTCCCGATTTCACGAACCGCCCGGCTGTCGCGCAACCGCTCGAAGCGGGCCGCAGGCTCGCGGGATCCAAGCACCGTAGACGGGCTTTTCTGAGCGTGTGCAGACGAGCCGCTTGCTTTGCTTGAAAAAAACAAGACCGCCGTTGAGATTTTCCCGACATGATCCTCACTCGCTCGTCACTCATCGGCTCCGCTCCATGCCACCAGTGCGACTTCCCGCCGCCGATTCTCAGACGGCATCTCCCAGCTTGTGCGCACGGTGACTCGCCTCCCCCCGACGCCCGCGTCACCAGCGATGGAGACTCGGACACGATACTCCACGCGCGTCGCGCGCTCTTCCACCTCGAGCTGTACCCCGTTCCATTTCGTCCACGCGTCCTCATCCGCCAGGACATCGGCCATCACGTTCGAAGTGATGCGCAATGCGCTCATCTTCGTTCGAACCCGGCGATCGTGCTGCTCGATCCGAGTCACGACCAACAGGGTCATGGCGACCGCGACGACCAGAAGGACATTGGCCAGCAATGCTTCGATCAAGGTGAAGCCTTTGGAAATCATCCTCGTATCGCCTGAATGAAGCTTGTCATATACATGAACATCGCGATCGGGACCATCCCCGCCGCGCCCCCCACCAGCACGAGCAGTATGGGGAACAACACCGAGTCGCCCAGTGCCTGCCGCGAAACAATCCGTCGAGTGAGTCTTTCCGCCACCACGTCGATGGCCCAGGCGAGATTGCCCAGCGATTCCGCCTTCTTCAGCAACTCGCGCTGTCTTCGTTCGAATCCCCGTCCCGGAAAGAGGGCGTCGATCCACGAACCGCCCGTTTGCTCAGCGCGCTCTATGGCTTCCAGCAGCTTCTCCATGGCCGGCGGCAGACGACCGCGCATCCGATGCCGATACTCGGAAATCGCAATGCGGTTTTCGATGGCTGCTTGGATTCCGGGAAGCAACCGCACGATCCACCACCGTCGCGGAGTGCGCCAGAGGGCGAATGTCCAAGTCGCCGAAAACTGGGCCACGCCGATTCCCAGACAGACCACGCCGGTCGCCAGCAAGAACATCAGCAACCAGGAAAACGGTGACGCATCGCGCCACATCCAATCGATCCAATGGGTAGTCTCGGTTTGCGCCACGTCGAACTCGGCAGACAGTTCGTCGAAGATGTCTCCCAGCATAAACTGCCAGAACGCTATTGTCATGGCTGCAACCTGTGCGATGCCCCCCAGATAGAGCCAGTGCGCCCCGCGGCGCTGACGCGCATCCAACACGCGCTGCTCACGCTGCCACACCTTTCTCACTTCGCGATTCCCGAGACTACCGGGAAACAGCATTTGCAGATGGAGCACGAAGCGGGCCGCCACCGGGAATCGGAGTTGCTCCAACACTTGGGCCGGCTCCCCGCCTGCCTGCCGAACCGCCAAGGCACGCATCAGCCGTCGCCGGTCGAACGGGCTGATGCGAGTTCGCGACGAGGCGAGGACTTTTTCCAGGGGAAGTCCGAGTGAATACGCAAGACCGACAGCTCGTACCCAGGTGAGCCGAGCCAGAGACACATCGTGAATCAAGTAGACCACAAAGAGCATTTGCGCGAAGAGGGCCAGTGCCGGAAAGACGAAGCTCGCCGCCGAGAGAACGCCGATTGCAATGACTCCCGTTGCGGCACCGGCGAAGAACAACGTCCGCGGGAGGACTCGAGCACGCCAGCTCCAGCGAATCAGGCCCCATGCCGTCAGGGCCAGAACCATGCCAGATATAAGCTCGAACCAGTACCACATGGAGCGACGCTACCGGGTCACGAGAAAAACGACATCAGAGGCATCAACAGCGATGCCAGGAGGACGAATGAGAAACCAATGATGGCGGCCGCGATGATCAACAGTAGCGGCGGAATCATTCGCTTGAGCCACGCCAAATACAACAACCATCGCTCTTCGGCGATGTCCGCCAGAGCATCCAGCGCCGTCTGCACCGATTCACTGCTTTCGGCAGCGTCGAGAAAACCCACCAGCTCCGGCGAAAAGTCTCGCAAGCCGGCAAACGCACTGGCCAACCCCTCTCCGCGACGAAGAGAACTCGCCAATTGGTGAGCGGATCGGCGCAGTGCCGAATGATAGAAGTGCTTCTCCAAAGCCGAAAAGACGGTCTCCAGCGGGACTCGCCCTGCCACGAGAACCGCCGCCATCCGCAGCAATGTCGACCATAAATGCCACTTGAGTGCTTTCCCGTAGAGCGGTATGCGGCGAATGATGAACTGCCGGCCAACCTGCGGAACCGCCACGAACCAGATGGTTCCCAGCATGAGCGTGATGCCCAACAAGAGCGACAAATTGCGTTCGAGAAACACGACGACTTGGTAGGGCCACATCAGAGCGAGTGGAACCTGCGTGTCCCAATCGAGCACAAGGGGGATATACATCTTTCCGATGTTCCGCACCAACCAAGCGGCGGCGACAAGAGCCAGTGCCAAGATGATCAGGGGATAAATCAGCAGCGCGCGAAAACGCCTTGATTCCCTGCGGTACCGGCCTTCGTGCCAATCCCACACAGCCAGTGCCGCCATCTGCGTTGCCGCATCGTCCGTCGCCGCGACAAGCGTCGCCAAGGGGCGGACCGAAGCATCTCCCATGCCTTGCAGCGCTTCGGATAATCCATCTCCCCGACTCACGGCGGTCGCCAATTCCTCATAGACACGCCGCATTCGCTTCGACTGGGAATCTTCGGCCATCGCGCGCAGCCCATCCGGTAACGGCACTCGGTGCCGCATCAGTGAAGCCAGTGAAGAGGCGGCCGACGGGCCGCCGCCGCTCAACGAGTCCACTCGATCGCTTCCCGCAGAATCCGAATGTAGGGAACCAACACCGTCCACACGACGACCAGGACGCTCGATCCGCCGATCCCCACCAACACCCCAATCGGCAACCAGACTCGAACCCTCTCCAAACTGGCGTCGGCTCGCATCGAGTATTCACGAGCCAACATCTTCAACTCGTTTGCCAGCCGGCCCGGATCATCCGCCGCTGCGAGTAGCCACCCGAGTCGCGCAGGGAGAACGGAAAGGGAACGGCTAAAGCCATCCGATTGCTGTCCCACCGACTCGCTCAAAGAGCCGGCGTCGCCCATGATCGACTCGTCATCGCACAAGGCACCTGCCAACACCAAGGATCGTTCGAGCGGTACACGGCTCTCCAACAGCACGGCCAGCAGATCGAGGAACAGGGCGATCGAACTCAGCCGTCCAGCAGTTCGAGGCAGTGAGAGTCGGCGTGCGCGGCCGAATCGTCGCCACAGCAGCACGCCTCCCAATACGCTTCCCAATCCAATACCAGCGAGCGCCACTTGCTCCACGTGCTCGGACAAGAACACCAGCCAGGTCTTACTCGACGGGCGATTCCCGTCGCGGCCCCATGCGTCGGCGGTTACCGGCACCAGCCAGGCCAACAGTCCGAGCCACAGTAGAAAAGCCATTACCAAGGTGACGACGGGGTAAACCCATGCCTGCCGCAACAACCGCGTCCACTCCGCAGCGCGGAACAACAAGGGAACCAGTTGCCGCAGTGCCAGAGCCGGCTCCCCCGATTCGATACTCACGTCGATCGCCGCCACCAGTGGGCGAGGCAAGGCGTCGACGTCGATTCCCACGGCGCGCAAATCACTGCCCTGCCTCACCGGGCCGGCCGCTTCGCGCGCCCCCTCGCGAATCCGCGGCGGCAGCTTCCGGCACGCCTCCACGATCGTCTCATGCCAGGGCAAACCGATGCCCGCCAGCGCCCCGAGTTCTTCGCACAACACGGCCGTCGTTTCCCAATCGAGTTGCCGGCGTCCCACGGTTCCCACTCCTAATCCCAGCCCATGACTCTGCGCACTTCCGCTGGTGTCGTCACCCCCCGCGCGATCGCTTCCAGAGCGGCCTGCCAGCGGCCGACCATCCCGGCTTCCAACGCCAGTCGTTCCAATCGACCCACGTCCCATCGCGCCAGATCGACGTCGGCGCTCCGAAGAGACTCCACCGGAAACCACTCCGTGATCGGCATCCGCTCGCCGTAACCCGATCCGCCACAGTCGTCACACCCCACGGCCTTGCGCGTCGGTGCCACTCCCATTCCCAGCTCGTCCTCGTCACCGGAGGCAGGCTGAGAACACGACTCGCACAGCGACCGCAACAGTTGCTGGTGAAACAACACTCGCAAACCACTTTTGATCAGGTAGGGTTCGATCTCCATGTCGAGCAGCCGACGTACGGCCTCGGCACCGCTGCCGGCATGAAAGGTGGTAATCACCAGGTGCCCGGTAAGCGCCGCGCGAAACACGAGTCGCGCCGTTTCGGGGTCGCGGATTTCCCCCACCATCATGATTTCGGGATCCTGCCGCAACAGCGAATGCAGTCCCGCTTCCAGCGTGAATCCGACCGGTTCGTGGACCTGCGACTGCGCCACGCCATCCAAGCGGGCTTCCACCGGATCCTCGATCGACATCAAACTGACTCGTCCCGCATGCATCCGTGCCAACTCGCGCATCAGAGCATAAGCCGTCGTCGTCTTGCCGCTCCCGGCCGGACCACTGATCAGCACCAGACCATTCCGTTGCGCTAACGCCCGCTCCCAGGCCCGCACATGACTTTCGGGAAACCCTAAATCATGCAGGTGACACAATTGTGTAGGAGACGAAAAAAGGCGAACTACCACACGTTCCCCGGCGATCGTGGGAAACACACTGATCCGCATGGCGACCCCTTCGACCGGCTCGCGCAGTCGTCCCTCCTGAGGCAACTGGCGTTCGTAGGTCAGCAGTCCGGCGAGCACTTTGAGCCGTCCGGTGATGCGCGGAGCGATCTCGGCGGAGAAGGTTCCGAGCGGCTCGAGCAGTCCGTTGCGCCGCCAACGGATATCCAGACCGTCGACGGAAGGCTGAAGATGGACGTCGCTGACACCGGCTCGCACGGCCGCCGCGAGCAGCGTATCCACGAACAGCGGAGCGAAGTCGTCGCTGCG
>JALSIV010000054.1 GCA_026989685.1 Pirellulaceae bacterium
GCCGCAGCCGAGGAACGGTTGCAAGCCGCGAAGCGTCATGCGAATGCCATCGCACTGGTGCACGAGCTATTCGAGGCGCAGCAACAAGAGCTGGCCGAACATTTCTCACGACCGCTGGCGGAGAAGATCACCACCTACCTTCAGCCCGTGCTCGGACCACAAGTCCAAGCGGTTGCCAGGTTCGATGGCAACGATTTCAGCGGTGCGGAACTGGTGCGCCCGGACATGCCCGGCGCCCTGTCTTTCGATGCCCTCAGCGGTGGGACGCGGGAGCAGGTCGCCGCGGCGGTGCGACTGGCCATCGCCGAGCTGCTGGCGGCGGACCATGACAGTGTCTTACCAATCGTGTTCGACGATGCCTTCGCCAATTCCGATCCCGGCCGCACCGCGCTGTTGCAGCGCATGCTCGACCTGGGTGCCCGCCGCGGCCTGCAGATCATCGTCCTGACCTGCCACAGCGCATATTACAGCGCTTTGGGAGCGCGCCAGATCTTTCTCAAGCCACCACGATGTGCTGGTTCAGCGTGAATTGGACAATCGGTGCACGGGCATTCAGCGGGAAATGGATGGCAACGAGTATCAGAAAGTGGACCACAGCGGGGCGAGTATTGCACTACCGGGCGCTTCCCGAATTCGACCAGGTTCCTGTACAGGACCGCTTCGAGGCAGTCTTTGACGTGCCGGTTTTCGTCGAAGACAACATTCGCGCGGTGGCGTATGGCGAGCCAATGCGGGATGAGTCATCCCCTTGACCACGCCTCGACCGCCAGAACAGAACATCACATAGGAGACGATTCCGATGTCGAATCAACGTGCGAACTGGGATACGTTGCGTTCACGGCGTGTTTTTTTCGGGGCGGCCGCGGTGGGAACGGTCGGTACAGCGCTGTCCTTCCATCCTCGACTCGCGCAGACAGCTTGGGCGACGCGATCCCAGCCCGCTGGCAAGCAGACGGCCCATGGCAATTCGGTGGACAACCGGAATGACGATTCGGAGGCGCTTTTGAAAGCGAGCCCTCTGCGACTCGAACTGCAACGTCCCGTCGACTCGCGGCTCCTTCTGATCGAAGAACGAGGGATCGACGGTTGCGGGCTCTTTCCGGGATCCGTTCATGTGGTACGCAACGCGCGGGAGGTGCGAGCGCTGTCCGGACGCTTGAAACCCGGAGACCGACTCCTCTTGGCGGGGACGGACTGGAAGGAGGCTCGCTTCACGTTTTCCGGTCGAGGACTGCGGAACGCTCCGATCCTGGTCGCCGCGCAGCGCCCTGGCGAAGTCGTCTTTTCGGGCGATGCCGGAATCGTGTTCGAGGGACAACACCTGGTCATCATGGATCTGGTATTTCGGGGCGTGACCATCCACAGGAAGGGAACGGCGGTCGTGCGATTGGGAAACGGAGTCGCGCGCCCCGCCAATTTCTGCATCCTCAATCGAATCCGGATCGACGATTGCAACTCCCCCGATCCGGCGGACTGGCCGAACGTGCGCGCGTGGTATCTTATGGTACGCGGCCGCGACAACACCGTGGCCAATTCGGTGTTCGCCGACATGAAGCACTACGGGCAGATGCTCAGCGCATCGGAATTGCCGGACGGACAGTTGCAGCGCCTACACATCTTGAACAACCGGTTCGTCGGCCGGCCGCACCTGGATGAAAAGAACGGGTACGAAGTGATCCAGATCGGCTGGAGCGGCGAAAAAGCCCGATCGGCCGCGTCGCTCATCGAGGGAAACATCTTCGAGCGCTGCGACGGCGAGGCGGAGCTGATCACGCTCAAGGCGTCGGACATCGTCGTACGTCACAACCAGTTCATCGCCAGCCAAGGTGCGGTCTGCGTGCGTGCCGGCAATCGTGTGTTGATCCGAGGCAATTGCTTCGACGGCCGCAATCGAGCACGAACCGGCGGCGTGCGACTCCAAGGCTGGGGACACGTGGTCATGGACAACGTGTTTCGCCGACTTCGAAAACCGGGCACCTATTACCGCTGGGCGGTCTCCCTGATGGCCGCGAGCTGCGAGAACTACGGCGACGGTGGCGATGTGGCGGGTTACGGCCGGGCGAAAGACATCCTCATTGCGTACAACCGCTTCGATGCGTGCGACACTCGGATTGCAGTGGGAATCTACCCGAGTCCCAACTATCCGCTCCTACCGCGCAACATCCGCGTCATAGGGAACGTGTTTCGCGACAACAAGCGGGACCACAGCCCGTTCGATTACATTGCGCCGGATCCCACGGGCGAACTCGGCAGGACCCTGCATAGCTCGAAAAATCATTTTCACGCCCATCCGAATGCTGGGGCATCCGGCGATCAGACGAAACCAACCCGACACTCAAAGACACCCACCGGTCTCGACGATCGCCCTTCCCTCTAAGCCTGCCCAGAGCGGCGCTTGGCGGCCGCGCCGCCGCGCTCTGATCCGGACTGACATGGGAAGACCCCTTCGGGGCGAGCGGAACAGAAGACGCGACGCTGAGCGATGCGACCATGCGGGCTGGGGGAGTCCTTTCTGATGCTCGTTACGAGGTGAGTGTCTGCGAGTGGCCACCACCCCAGCCCGCCGCGGGGCTTGTCCCCGCGGAGGCGACGGCTGACGGCTACTCCCGCGCCCCTCATACATAACCCCACTCATTTCCGAGGCTCGATGCCGAGGAAATGAGTCGAAGTGGGCCGTGTAACCAGTCGGTTGGGATCGGCCCTTCGACAGCCGAATACCGATGTCTGATGCTGGATGCCGCAGCGTGGTCAGGCTGGAAAGCCTGACCTACGGCCTCCAGCCTGCCTGCGAGCCGCCTCTAGGATGGATGCCGAATCGGCGGCCTTCCACTAATGCATGGGCGATGGCTGCGGGGCATCCGACGGCGGCTGCGATTCGTAGAGCAAGCCGTAGTATTTCTTCGAGCATCTTGGACAGACGTCGATATGATATCGCACCATCCGACTTTCTTCGCGACAAAGCCGACGCTCGATGATCTGAGGAATGAACTCTGCGGCTTGATCGCAACCGATCTGACTGACGGGCATCAACTCCATCAATTCCCGCGCGGCGCGGCGGTCGGCTTCTCGAGCCGCAATGCCGGCACCCAGTACGATCGCCAATAGGGCAACGACTCCCGCCAGCAGATTGCGGCGAGCCAGCGCCTCGGCCGCCGACTGCTTGGAACGCAGCACGCTGGCCACCCGACTCAGAGTCCCCTCGGGGCAAGGCTCCCAGCCCTGGCCGATCCCGTCCAAGATTTCACTATGGTCATCAATCATCGCGACACCCACTGCACTGGAGCACTCATATCGGGGTGGCCTTGGTCGACCATCCAACTCCGCGTATCCCTGCGAATTCCTGCCACGTTACCATTACTATGGCTTCCGCAGCCCCGAAGTTCTGTAGGAATCCCCACATTTCCCTCGTCAATCCGGGTTTTCCCCGTCATGAGCCCCCACTTTGACTCGGTTTTTCGGATCTGTCTACCCAGTTTGTGCTGTTTGCCCTCTGCCACAGTTGATCCCATTACGTTTCGGCCGGCGACTGCTGCACGTCGGACTTGGGTGCGGGAGGAGCAACCTCGACCAGCTCAGCCAGCCGATCCATGTCCACCACTGTAATACGCCTTCTGCCCACTTGGATCAAGCCGTCTCCCTGAAGTTCCCCCAAAAGAACGGTCACGGTTTCCCGCGTGGCACCGATCACAGCGGCCAGATCCTGGTGGGACAGCCGGATGCTCAGCGCGATCCCCTCGGGTGTCTCCTTACCGTAGTCTTCGGCCAATTCGAGGATCAAGTGACAGAGTCGTTTCTTGGTGGGCAGGAACAGCAGGTGTCTCAGCCGCCGTTCCACCCGCTTGCGCCTCAGGCCGATCAGCCGTGTAATCCCCAGCGACAGTGCCGGATTCTGCTCGGCAATCTTGCGAATGATGTCCCCGGGAAGCCAGACGATTTCCGACGCTTCCACGGTCTCGGCGTATTCTTCCCTCTGGCTGTGAGGGTCGACCAATGCCGACTCGCCGAATACCTCTCCCGGCTCGACGAAGCCCAGAATGGACTGCCGACCATCGGGGGTCAGGTAGCAGATCTTGACCCGTCCCTTGGTAAGCAGAAAGACGGCGTCGCACGCTTCGGAAGGGAGGTAGACCGGGGTGGAGCGTCGAAAACGACGTAGCAAGCTCCGCGACTCGAGCTGTTGCAGCTCCGAATCGGTCAGCCGCTCAAGGAGCTGGCAGCGTTTCAGGAACCAGATCCCAACACCCATCCCGCGCTCGGCACCTTTCGTTTGTTGCGGGAGGTGCGGCCGCCTGCGACGATCGGCAGCACACACCGAGCTACCCGGCGAGGACTCGAACCTCGAATGAGGGAGCCAAAATCCCTAGTGTTACCAATTACACCACCGGGTAATCCGTGCACCGGCGGCATGTGTCGGCCGATGCACCCTCATAAGTTAAAACAAGTCTCCGACTTCGACTACCCCGGTGGTTTCTCGTGTAGTCGAGCCGGTCTGAGGAACCACGTCCGGGCTGCGATAATCGGGCGGCGTCCGGGGCGGCTCGCACTATCTATTTCGGCGACGGTGCTCCCGCCCGCTCAAACTCCTGCTCGATGACCCGCGCCAGCCGATCGGCTACCTCCGCGTACCGGGCCACTCGGTTCTCACGCTCATGGGGATCGGCAGCCAAATCGTATAATTCGGGACTGTCCGAAATCCAACGGTGAACCGCTCCATACCGTCCTATTGTACCAGAAAACTTCAAGACCAACTTCCAGTCGTCTTGAATTCCCCACCGGTACAGCAGACTCTTCCGATAATCGGCGATGTCGGCGATGTCGTGAGCGAAGATCTCGCCTACCACATGGGTATGAGGCGTGGGGCGTTGGCCCCGAGCCACTTTCAAAAGGGAGACGCCGGGGAGCGCCGACTTGCTCCTGTCGCTACGCTGGAACTCGGGAAGGTCGATGCCGACGGCATCGCAGATGGTGGGCAGCAAATCGATGCTCGACGCCAGCCCGGGGTGCATGCGAGGCCGCACCTTTCCGGGCCAACGGACCATGATCGGCGTCCTGATTCCCCCGTCATAGGGGGATTGTTTCGACTTGGGCGCGAACCGGCTTCTCCAGTCTTGGGGTACTTGGCTCTGGTCCGTTCGTTGAATCCAGCCGTTGTCACAGACATACAGCACGAGCGTATTGTTCTTCAGCCCATGGGTGTCGATGTAGTCGATCAGTTCCCCGCACGTTTCATCGAACCACTCGCACATGGCGTAATAGCGGGCGAGTGCTTCGGGGCGGCCGTCGCGCTGGTATTTTTTCAAGAGTCGCTCGGGAGGCGTATGGGGTGTGTGAGGCAGAAACGGGGCGTACCAAATGAAGAACGGCTTCTCTTCGTTTCTCGCCGTCTCGATGAAATCAAAAATCGGCTGCAATCCTTCCCGCCCGATTTTCAGTCCCCGATCGCCGTGCCGGCCGCCGCGGCGGGGGTCGCCGTGAGTCATCCCGTGGGTAAAACCGCCATTGGCGTACGGACCTTCCCACCATTTCCCCGATTGAAAGCTCAGGTAGCCTTTCTGCTGCAGCAGGCGGGGGATGGTAGGCAGGTGCTTCACTTTCGAGGCGAGTCGCCGACACCGTTCCAGGTATTGAGGATCGCAACGGGCCGTTTTGCCTCGTAGATGAGCGGGAATGGCCGGATCGTTCCC
>JALSIV010000055.1 GCA_026989685.1 Pirellulaceae bacterium
GCGTGCGGATTCGAGTGGTCGTTTGTTTGACGTGCTTCTTGGTGTTACCGCGGGCCTGGAGTGCCTTTTCGAAGGAACTCACAAGCCGCTCGATCGGCAGTTTCTGGACGATTCGGCGGTCTTCTTCCTCGGCATCGACCAGCCCATCGCGGCGAAGCTTCGCCTCGTGTTCCAGTTTGGCCGCCAGTTGAAAAGTGAGCGCCTTGTCCGTGTAGCCCTTCACCATCCGGCGGCGGCCGGTGTGGTCCTTATACATAATGTAATAGGGTGCGCCCTTGCGGCGCTTGTCGCGGGTGCGTTTGAAAATCGAAGCCATGGGGGGGGAACTCCTTATCGGCTAACGGGGGTTTCATTGGAGGGGCAGCCTTCGTGAATCCAACGAATGATATCGGCCCGGCGCCAGCGGGCCAGGCGGCCGATATAGATCGGGGGGATGATTCGCTTGGTGGTCACGAGGCGCCAGACGGAACGTTCAGATATTTGCAACAGGCTCGCTACTTCGCGAACGGTGATAAGAAGGGAATCATTCTTATTGTTTCCGGGGCGGTCGGATTGGGAAGCGTTTTTTGACATCGCGCATCGGCTCCTGCGTTCGGGGATTTATCCAAACAGATCGGTGAGATCGTTTGGCCGGATTTGGGGACGGTTATCAGGCGAACGGCGTCTGGATCGCCGCTTGTCGCGCTTTTGGCGAACGAGCCCGAAACGGGCGGCCTGCTGCTCGGTCCATGGTGCCAGAAATTGAGTCTCCGGGCTTCGTGGAGCGAACTCGGGGATGTTGGCCGGCGGAACGAGCCGGGAGGTAAACAGCTGCCCGCCCGGCAGTGACGAATAGAAGGCACCTATGGAGCGCAGAACGAAATAACCGTGCAGTCCGTTTTCGATGGAACACGGAGGGATGTTCATCAATTGGCTTGGCAAAACGGCGCGGCGGCGCTGCCACTGCTTGGTGACGCCGCGGCTCTCGCCTTGCGGTGTGTGGGTTTTGTTGTGGCTGGAGGTAAGGGCGTCTTGGTCGCCGATCACCTGGGAGGCCCATTCGGCAGTGACGGGGCATTCGAGCCGGCCGAAAAAGCGGTTGCCGATTTGGCCGAGCAGCTCGTCGGTAAGAAAATTGCCGTAGAGGCGCTGATCACGGAGCCCGGAGATGCTTTGGAAGGCGAGCACGACGCTGGCCCCTTTGGAGCGTCCCTTTTTGAGCAACGACACCAGGCCGTCGAGTTTGTCGGCCGCGGGCAGCTCATCGATCACAAACCAGCTGCGCCGCGTGAAACTCTCCGACTGGTTGAGCACGATGTCGGTGGCGAGCTTGAAAATGCAGCGGTTGATGGCGTCGATCGGAGCGCGGCTGATCTCGGAGTTCGGCAGAATCAGGGTCTGGGCCGAGGTGGCCCAATCGTGCAGCGATACCCGTCTGCCGGCATGCTCCCAGGCAGCCGCGATGGGCTCGAACGGCAAGTACTTGGTGGCGATCGTGGACATGATGTTCTGGCCAAGACGCGGGTCGCTGAAGTAAAGCGACAGAAGCGATCGAGTGTACTCGTGGCGTTTCAAGATCCGCTTGAGCGCTCGGGGCGATTTGAGGGCCCGGACCAGGTCGGCAAAAGTCCACGGGTCGTTCGAGAGCATGAAGCTTGCCATCAGGCCGTAGGCCAAGTGCCGGGCGGCGTTGGTGAAAAACGGCTGGCTTTCGGGCATGTCGGGAATCAAGGTGTAGGCGATTTCGATGGCGACCCTGGGTTCTCGCACGTCGGCGGCAATATCCCAGGCGACACCTCGGGCGTCGAACGGGTTGAAGGTGGCGATGTCCACATGAGGGGCGAGTGCGTGGATCAGCGGCAAGGCATCCTGTTTGGCATCGTAGATCATGGCCCGGTTGTCGCCGTTTTGGGCGAATTGCGAAAAGACGCTTTGCAGGAGAAGCCGAATGATGGTTGTTTTTCCAGAGCCCGTGGCGCCAGCTGCGAGAAAATGGCCGGCGGCTTCCTCGGGCGCAAGCGGGATGTCACCCCAAATGAGAGCATCATCGGGCACGCTTGTCGGCAGTTGCGGTTCGTTTGAGGCGTGTTGGAACAGCATGGCAGGGAGGCCTTTCGAGCTATAGGGTGCGGCGGCGAGCGCGGCTGGCAGCGTGGCGGCGCTGCAGGTTCCGGTTTGCTTCGCGGCGGACGTAGTTGATCGGAAGCAGTTCACGGCCCCTTAGAACCGGCGGACCGAAGTCGTCATCCCGTTCGGCAAACGGGTCGTATCCGGACCAGACGGCCGCCACGGCGAGGGCCACAATCACGAAGATGTAGATTTTCAAAAGGGATGGGTGAATGATGGCATCGACAATGAAAACGAAAACAAACACGACGGCTCCCGCGAGCGCTCCGTAGAGGGCGGGCAGGAAAAGGCCGATGATGACCGCGGTGAAGGCGACGGTGATGATCAGCCCGACCAGGCGCATCGGCGTTTGGATGATCCGTTCGAGCAAGCCGGCCATGGGTAGTTGTTCCTTGGTTCGTTGGCGAACGACAGCCGCTAGGAGCCGTCGTGTTCGATTTCCAATGCGATTTCCAGCAGCTTGCCGTCGGCAGCTACGTCATGGGCAAGTGTCTTGGCGCGCGAGCGCCCGATTGTCCTCTTGATGTCTTCGAGTTCGTGCCCGGCATGATGCTCATCGGTGAACAGGTATGTGGCCTCCCGGGCCCTAGTGAGCTGCACGTAGGCCAGTTCACGGTGAGCCATGGCACCGCCGAGCAACACATAGGCCTGCTGGCAGGTTTGCCCCTGCATCTTGTGGGTCGTGGCCGCATAGCCGAGCGTGACCGCCCCCTCGGGCAACTCCTTGAGAGGAACGGTGACGAGCTTCTGCCGGGGCTTGCCCCGGTTTTGGCTGGAAGCCTCGTGATCGAGCCGAACGGTAATGGCCCGGCGAACCGGATGGACTCGAACGACCGTGGCCCGGTATCCGTTCTCGATTCCGAGCTTCCGCAGCGGCACATGAAACAGCACGCGGTCGCCTCTGTGGAAACGCTCGTTGTTCGCTTCCACGTACAGCGAGTCGGGGCGCCGCCTGAGCGCCTGCCGCCGCGTCTGGCAGATGCGGTTCAGCGTCCTCGCCTCCTCCCGGGTCATGGTGAGGATCATGTGGTCCTTGGGGTTGGCCAGGCCGCCATGAGTGGCCCAGTGGTCGACCAGTTGGTCGAGAGCGGCCGAGCGATCCTTGGCGACAAACAGCCGCTGCGGGCTTCTGTAGTGCTCAAGGGCGCTCTCCCCTTCCCCGTCTCGAAGCTGAGAGGCGGCCATGCGGTCGGCCGGGTTCTGCTGCCGGCGGTTCTGCTCCATGTGATAGTGCGTGTACCGATCCTTGATGTGGCGAAGCGGCCCGCCGGCGAGAATCGGCTGAAGCTGGTTTTCATCGCCCGTGAGAATGACCGTGGCGTTTGCCTTTCGCGCTTCTTCCAAGAGGCGCACCATGGTGCGGGTGTCGATCATTCCCGCCTCATCGAGGATAAGGACCGTGTTGGCATCGAGTTTCACCTGTTCGTGCCGATAGGTCGGTTTTTTCTGGATGGCGCGAAGCAGTTGCCGGGCGTCGTGGCGCAACCGGTCCTTTACGCGCTGGCCCTTGGTCTTGCCGAGTTGATAGAGGAAGCTCGCGATCGTTCGACTCTCGATATTGGCCTTCGAGATGAGCTCTTCTTTGGCCGCCCCCGAGAGGGCCCCGCCCAGCACGCGGTACCCCGATCGCTGGAGGGCATCTCGAACGATGTTGAGCGCATAGCTCTTGCCGGCACCGGCAACGCCGGTGAGAAGGCGCAACGATCCCTTTTGGCCGAGAAGGTGGCCAATGGCACCAGCCTGCTCGTCCGAAAGTGTAGGATGCTTGGCAAGAAGTTCGTTTGTGAGCATCGGATGAACGGTCGCACCGGGGGCGGCTTGAAGGTGGGCGCAGTGGTCGAGCATTTTCTTTTCGATGAGCCACATCTCCCGGGTCGTGTAGCGCTGCTTGCCCGGCCGGGGGTCGAGCAGGATGAAGTCCCTTGAATTGGCCAGATCGTCGGCCACTTTTTCGAGCAGCTCGGCCGGCTCGGCTCCAGTGGCTTGCAGCTGCTCGGCTACAGCCTGCACAAGGTCGCGGTAGGAAAAGTGGCTGTGCTCGTTCGTAATTCGGCGGACCGCTTCGGTCCGGGCCTGGTCGTAGCTGATCTCGGTGGCAGTGTGGTTTTGCCTTGCCCGGTTGATGTCACGGGTCGGTTCGAAATCATATACTGCCGCTTGATGGCGCCAGCTCTCGCGCAGGTCCTTTTCCGGAGGCGTTCGCTGTTTCTCGCTCCTGGTGGCGAGGTTGGCCTTTGCGCGGGCTTGGGCGCTTGCGCCCTGCGAGAGGCCCAACTTGCCAAGTGCGCGGTTGATCTCGTGGCGCCGGGAGGACCACTTTTCGCAGAGCTCTTTCGGCACACCGGCCACCTCGAACCAGGGCTGTTTTTCACCGTCGGCGTTGGCGGGCTGGACGAGCGGAAGATCCAGTCGAGTGCGAAGCTCATGGGCCAACTTGGCTCGGAAAAGAGGCCCGATCGTACGGGTCCAGTCAGCAAGCATTTTGGTGTTGACGGCGCCCCAGGTGCCGTCGGGTCGCTGGGCCCGATTCGCAATCACACAGTGCCAGTGGAAGTTCGGATCGAGGTTTCGATTGGTGGTGTGGCGAAAGGCGGCGACAACCAGCTTGGCGTGCTGCTGCAACGTTCCTCCCCTTCCCCGTCTGGCAAGTGGCAGGGACTGTTCGATGGTCTCGATGGTCGAAGCGACGGCTCGTTCGATTGCCTTGTCGATGCTGCGGCGAAGGGCGATGCCGCACGTGGCACGAAGGGCCGAGACGCTGCTTGGGACCGAAAGCGTGATATCGACCGCGGCGCATCGCTTGCGCCCCTGCTGGGTTTCAGTCGAGGAAGCATTCCATTTGCCGAGCTGCCCCAGGGGCTTCTGGGTGTTTGGATGAAGGCCTTGAAGAACGCGTTTGAACTCCTGGGCGTCGACCCGGTCGTCCAAGCCGAGGGCTCGTGCACCGGAGCCCAACCACTTGCCAGGCCGTTCGCCGCCGTCGGAGTAGTAGGCCTCCGAGGTTTGGGCGGTGTAATACGAGCCATCGTAAGCGGCACCGCTGGCTGTGCTGGCCGAGATTGCATGAAAGGTCGCTACCATTGGTCGGTCACTCGGGGGAGATGAGAGAAGAACGGACGATATCTTTGGCTTCTTCGGGGGACATTTCCGCCAATTCGACGAGCACTACGTACAGCACTGTGTTTAGTTGCGTCTGGAGCGTGGTCACTTGACCGGCAAGTTCGAGAGCATATTTCTCGATGGCTTGGCTTTGCGGGGGGCCGTTGCCGTCGAGCAGGTTGGTGATGACCGCCCTCACCCACTCGCCCCGGGAGACGTTGAACGGTTGGCGCTGCTGGTCGAGAATGCGCATCGTGTCGGCATCGAGACGGAAAGAGATCGTTTGGCTCGCTGGTGTCTTGCTTCGCATGTGTATACTCCTTCTGCACTTTCTGACATATGGCAGAGCTCAGGCAGCCAAACCGATAAGGCGCTGAACTAGGTGAGTGAATTTTCGAGGCAGCCACCAGGCCGCCTTGAGAGCCGATAATTCGTTTTGCATGATCAACC
>JALSIV010000056.1 GCA_026989685.1 Pirellulaceae bacterium
GCTATTTGCGGCGAGAGGATATGATTTTGAGAAGGCTGCTTCAAGCTGGCGGCTCCTGGAGGAGCGGTACCGCAGGGTTGCAGGAAAGGTACGTTTTCAGCGGTACCTTCCAGCGCGCGACAAGCCGCATGAAACCCAGTTGCACTTCTCGATAGATGGAACGCAGGCAGAGCTCCAAGAGGTCTATGGTCGCGCCGACGCGAAGCGAATAATGGCGGTACTGGTCGCAAACGGCCACAGCTACATTACGCGAAAAAAAGGGTCCCGGTGGTTTCTCTACTGGACCGCGAAGGACCCCACCCGCGGATTGGATCAGGTCCGGATGCGTTTGAACTTCCTGCGGCTGCCTTCTCATTTCCTCGCGTTGCGGCTGGACGAATTCCTCGCTTCCCCGGAACTCGCTTCGCTCAAGCTAAGAGAGTGCAACAAGACTCCGGACCGCAAGCAGCATGGCCGAGACTCGGCAACGAAGGGGCGCGTTACGTTGAAGACTCGAAAGCCTCCTGAGAGTGGTCATCGATACGTCGAACTTCTATTCCGTTGGAATGGCATCCGGAAAGGACAGTCCAGGAAGTCAGTAATAACCGGCACTCTGAAAGTCGATCCTGCAAGAGAGTGGCGCATCGTGGGGTGGGATACGTCGACGTTTCGCGAGGACGGATTGGCCCGCCGCAGCGTGGTCCAACTTGACTACCGAGATGGCGATGGTACTCGGTCGAATCTCCACCGGGTCACCGTACTCGTCTCTTGGCAGACAGGGTCTAAGAAGCGTGGTGAGATGATGGGTGACGCGACCGCGGCGGGTGCTGCGGCCGAGCTGGCGTGTGATGACGAGCACTACAATCAAAAGCAGGTCTACACGGTCGAAGAGCTTGCCTTTCTCAAGAAGGGCGACACTTCAGTCGATCTGCGCCGCTATGGCCTCGTCGACATGAAGCGTGCCGATGACGCAGGCGGCAGCGAATCGAACGGGGAGGACGTTCATACGAACCGATCGAGTGTCGGTCTTGCTGCTCGTGGGCTTTCCTCGTGGTCTCGGTTCCAAGTTGCTTTAGGAGCAATCGTCGTGCTTTGTCTTCTCAGCGTGGTGACTTCTTGGATCAGGTCGCGACGACGCAAAGTAACAGAGGTGGTGTCGCGTCTGATGGTGTTCGCTCTTGGCATGGCATCAGTTGTCGACGGCCGGCAGGCGTCGGCGGATTCCGGTGACGGGCCGTTGTGGAAAACACTGCCGGATCGGGCGGTTGTATTTATCGAGATCCGCAACACGCAGCAACTCGGCAAGTCGCTTGCCGAAACTACCTACGGACGCGCCTTGGCGATTCCAGAGGTTTCTCGAATCGTGCGTCAGGTAGTTGCGAGCCTGGAGAAACAATACTTGTTCCCCTATCGCGAATTTCTCTGTCTGCCCAGTTGGGCGATTCTGAAAGAACGTCCGCTGCATTACTGTTATGCGGTGGTCGACGTCCCCGGGAGCGGATTCGCGTTCCTTGGGCTTTACCGAACGGCGGACGAGCGTAGTGCGTCGGAGCTGATCCAAGAGCTCTGCGAAGCTCATCGCCGGACCGGTGGAACGGTTAAGGCTAGCGGCAGCGGAGCCTCTCGCACTTTCCGATTCCAGACAACGGGCTACGGCTGGCCGCGGACGGTTGCCCGCTACGGCCGCCTCGTTGTGCAGTCGACGTCTTCCGAGCTCCTGTCACACTTTCACCCGCCCAGAGATACGACACGGACATCAGATAATGTCTTGGTCCAATGGGTCGATCGGCACGTACCAGGCCGAGGTAAGGCGATGAGTCCGCTGGTTGCGTTTGTCGATCTTGAGTCACTCAGCAACCGCTCGCCAGTCGTGGGCTCTCTTGCGAAGGTTTTCCTGGGACCGCAACAGGGCGGTATCGAGGCCGTCCTTGTAGCGGTTGACTTCCCCCAATCACCGTTTTCCTTTCGGATTCGGGGACGCATACGGCTGGTGGCAGCCAACGATCGAGGGCTTGGAATAGTGCAGTTCGGCATGGGAGCGGTGCGTCCAGGCCATTGGATTCCTGCAACGGTCGCTTCCTGCGCCGTCCTTCGCATCAACCCGAACAAGACACTTGACAGGATCATTGAACACTATGACAGCCTACAGGGCGAAGGCGCGTTTATTGGCGGACCGGCCGCCCGTATGGACAAACGTCTCGCGCTCGGCGACATTCGTAAGCTCGCCGACATGTTCACCGGACGAGTAGTTGCGGCTACGTGGTACAGTCAGCCGCCGAAAGCCAATGGCAAGTGTCGGCTGATCGGTCTCGAATTGGCTGATCCAGTTGCGATGCAAAGGATGCTGGATCGTTGTGCCAAAGGCCGGGATGCCGGATTGCGCCGTCGCAGTTATCTGAATGTTGCCTATTACGAAACAAAGCAGCCATTCCGTGTATACGTTTCGGGTAAGACGATCGTCCGTTTGGAGCCGGTGTCGTTGAAGGACTCACCCGCTCTTCGACCAGTCGCCAATTGTTTTGCCATTTTGGGACGTGAACTGGTCTATGCCGATGACGTGGCAGCGACAAAACAAGTGATCCGTACATCCGCAGGAAAAGCTGAATCACTTCGAGACTCGCCGGTCTACAAGCTCGTGTCGACGCTCGCCCGGCGAGAGTCGCACAGAGATATAGTATTGCTTTCGTACGGAGATCCAGCACCCTACTGGGAAAACCTGTACGCGCTGTTGGATGACGGAATACTTGCCAGAGAGGCCAGAGGCATCCGTAGTGCATCGGTCGATTCTTCTCTGCTCACGCAAGCACTGGAAAGCGGCATCCGCGTCCCCTTTCACAAGATTGCTTCGCAACTGGCTCCGTATGGCGTTGTGGTCTCGATCGAACGGCGCGACATCGCCTGGACGGTTGTCGGATTGGCAAAGCAACCGTAGGAGGGGGGCTGGGAGCTGGGGACTGGGAGCTGGGGGCTGGGGGTTGGGGACTGGGCGCTGTCGGGGTAGCTCGTTCCCACCGCGTCTTGATTCTTCTGCCTTCTTCTTGATGCTCGACATGCGCCGATGGGAGCGGTACACTGAGGCTGGGCTGGCCGTGAACGAGGCTGGTCATGAACGAGACTTGTTGCTGAACGGGGCCCGTGTCGTTGGGGCAATCGCAGCGGGGCTGTCATCTCTTCGGTTCGTCAGGTGGGAGACGAGGTTTTTCGATGGTGGTGCGTATCTTGCTGCCCTCTTTGGTGACTCTATGGTGGATGTTGTCTCCTTCGGTGGCCGTGGCCGATGATCCGCCCGGTGCGCGCCGGTCGGCAGCGGCGCCGGGAGGTGTGCCAGCGGCGGCACCGATTCCAATCGTCACGCTGCGCCATCAGCGTGCCGACACGTACGTCTATTATGCCGAGTTCTCTCCGGACAGCAGGCAGCTTGTATCGGCCGCCACGGAGTGGGTGGACGTGCGGATTTGGGACGTCCAGCGTGGCAAGCTGAAACGCTCGTACTTCGTGATGGATCGAGTACCGACCGCTTTCTATGCTCGCATCAGCCCCGACTGGAAGAAGATCTACGTCCTGACCGGATACCGACGGAGCCAGATCAAACCCGAACCACGGGGAACGCAGATGAGAACGCTTGCCGGAGCGGTGCGCGTGTTCGATGTGGAGGCGGAAAGGGAGACGACGCCGATCGGCCGTTGGGACTCATACATTCCCATCGCGCTGAATCTATCGAAGGACGGAAGGTGGCTTGCTTTCAGCCGAATGTGCCAATTCGACTTCAACGATGTCGGCGACGGCGTGACGACGCTCGTCGACCTGAAGACCGGAACGCGTCGGGATTTTACCGTGAACGGAGTCTACCCGGTCTTTTTTCGCAACGGTACGCGGATCGTGGTGGATGATGAGCGAAACCCCGTCGCGTCGGCCCGGCCCCGCGATTCGCGCGTCTTGTTGATGGATACCGTCAGCGGCAAGATCCTGGCGTCGGTCGATTGCCCCGATCCGACTCGAGTGTTTTCGATCGGAGGGAAGCGTGACACGTTGATTTCACCGGACGAGTCGACGCTGGCGATTCCGATGGGCGGCAAGACGGGGGCGCCGATCGAAATCTGGTGGGTGCGATCGGACAACCTGGAACTGCTGCATAAGATCGTTCTGCCCGGCGACAATATGTCTGCCGGGTGGAAGACGGGGCGTTTCACGCCCGACGGCGCGTACTATATCATCGTTGATTTCAGCGGCACCGTGTGGGTGTGGGATGTCGCGAAACGGAAACCGGTTCATCAGTGGCGACACTTGAATCCCAGCCGGGCCAATATCGTTCGATCGCACGGTGTGTCGTTCACCATGCGCCCCGACTCGACAATGATGGCCATGATCTGGCCCATGAGACCGCAGCGCTTTTGCGAGCTTACGCTGGTCGAACTGCCGACCGGTCGTCTGGTGGCGCGGCGGCGGATCCCCTGTCGAGGCGTCTCCTGCATGACCTACTCCCCCGATGGAAAACAGCTTGCGCTGGGCACGCGGGGAGCCGTGTTGTGGCTCGATCTGTCGAGATACTGAAGGGCGTCGAGTCGCCGTGCCGTGCTATTCGCCGATTTGAAAGAGGCGTTTGAGCGCGTCGAGCAGGCCATGCGGCGTGCCGCTGGCCGACTCCTGTCGTAGCGATTCGAGCGGCGGATGGAGGAGTTTGTTCACCAGACGATCGAAAGCGCGTTCGATTTCGCGACGTTGCCGCGGGTCGATCGGTTCCAGCTTGTTGAGCAGCCGTGCCAGCTCCGATTCCTTGAGTTCATCGGCGCGGGCCTTGAGTCGCCGGACGGTCGGTGCGGTTTCGCGGTGATACCAGTCGGTCATGAATCGCGTCGTTTCTTCTTCGATGATGCGTTCGGCCTTGGGCCATTCTTCCTGCCGTGCCTGGCGGTTGGCCGCACAGACGGCTTGCAAGTCGTCGATGCAATAGAGATAGACATTGTGAAACTCGCCTACGGCGTCTTCGAAATCGCGCGGCACGGCCAGATCGAGTATGAACAGAGGGCGTTGGGCGCGAGCGTAGTCGATGGCCGCGTACTGTTCGCCCGTCACGATCGGCCGCCCCGCTCCGGTCGTGCTGACGACGAGATCGGCGGCGGCCAACTCGTCGCTCAGTCGCTGCCACTCGACCGCCTCGCCGCGCAGCCGGCGGGAAAGCTCCTCCGCCCGCGCCGGGTTCCGGTTGACGACCCGGATCGTCCGTACGCCTTCGTCGATCAGGTATCGCACCGTTTCTTCCGCCATCTCGCCGGCGCCGATGACGAGGACTCGTTTGTCGCTGAAATGTTCGAACAGACGACAAGCGAAATCGCTCACCGCGACGCTCGGAATGCTCACGCGCCGGCGGTGGATCTGCGTTTCCGTCTGTACCCGCTTGGCCACGCGATGAGCTGCTTCGAAGGCCATCTGGAGGAGCGGTCCGACGGTGCGGCATTCGCGGGCCAACCGGTATGCCTGCTTCACCTGCGACAAGATCTGGGCTTCCCCGAGCACCATGCTGTCGAGGCTGGCGGCCACGGTGAACAGGTGCCGCACGGCATCCTCCCCCGTTCGTTCGAAGAGTGCCTCGAAGACTTCTTCGTGATCCAGTCCGTGAAAGTCGGCCAGGAAGTGGACCAGTTCATGATG
>JALSIV010000057.1 GCA_026989685.1 Pirellulaceae bacterium
GCGGAGAGTCTGAATGTACTGCTCGGTCGTCATCGACATCAGCCCTCGATCCGAAGGACGCTTGCCACTGGCAGACGGCATCGCTTCACCGCAATGCTCGGGGCGCAGCTCCAGCGATACCAGCCAACCACACGGCTGTTTGCCTTGAGTCTCTGCAATCCTCTTGCTGACCGAGGAGTGTCGGCATTCCTCGAGTGTCCGAGCGATTCCGGCCACTTTTTTGCCGTAGACCGGACTCGAGTGCGGCATCTGTCGGTATCGGGCGTGTCCTTTCCCCTTTCCCGCTGCGAGCGACGGTGGGGACGGCCCCGCCCCGCAGTGCCGCTGGCGCAATCGATGGGTGTCTGTGATTAGGTGTGATTAGGTATCTGTGATTAGGTGTCAGGACGCAAAGTCGTGTCCCGTGTTTCGGTGCCCATGACCGCTCTTCTGGTAGGGAAGAAGGAATGACCAAGACTCGCAATCGTCGACTCGTCCAGAGGTCGGCTCGACCAACTTGGTTATGTCGCATGATCAAGATGGCATGCGGAAGAGACGGTGGCGGTGCGCGTCTACGATGGCGGGCATCGGTGTTGCTTGCCGCCTGGCTTTCCGTTCCGGTCGCCGCCCAAAGCCGTGATGACCTGCTGGTCTCAGCCGTACTTGCTCCGCCGAGAATGATCAGTTGGCTCAACTCCGGCAATGGAGTGCGGTATACCGACATCTTTCCGATCCGATCCCGCGAATACGGTGTATCCGGTACGAAAATCGCCGAGGTCAAGCTGATTGCCGACTCACTCATCCAAGCCGAACTCGGGTTCGACAGCGAGTGGGCTGACAAGGTCGCCGATTTCGAATTGCGACACACAACGGCATACGTCAAATTGCGGGAGAATTGCGAAAAACGGCGAGGAGAGGCCATCCGACTGCAAAGAGATCAAAAAAGGAGGAAGAGGGGCTCAGGTTGCTGCGTCAAAACTTCCTGGCCTATCTTGAGCACCGAAAGACGGTTTTGGAGGATCTCGAGAGACTGCTGTCCCCGCGCAAACTCACTCGCCTGTACCAACTCGAGATGCGACGGCGTATCTGCGCCTACGGCATTGTCTCGGCATTGTTCATTGATGACGGACTGAGTCGTGCGGTGAAACTGAGCGATGAAGAACTGGAAGATCTCGCCGCCAAAGTGCGCCGCCTGAGGACGGATGTCTTCACTCGCAGCATGCCGCTGTTCATCGAGTTCCTCGGTGAAATCGAAGCAGTCCTGCAACCTCGTCAGCGGGCCCGGTTCTCGGAGTGCATCGAGAAAGAGGACCTTCAGGAACTGGCAATGCTGGAGCATCTCATCTGGCAGTGCAACTACGGCCAGCAAGTCCATCTGGGTGAAAGGGATCTACCACTGGAGGCGGCTGATGGGATTCCGCTTTCCATCGGCCCGAGCGGCCAATTGGAGGCCGGCTTTCCTCGCGGATATATCCTGATGAGTATTCGCTACCGACTCCAGCAAGCGAAAGAGTTGGATATCGACGATCTCCAATATGAGGCCATGGAACCGAACCGCAGCCCCGGGGTTGCCGCGGCGCTCAAGAACACGACCAAGCTGTACGATGACTGGGAAAGAGGAAAAATCGCGTATCCCGAATTCGTTGAGAAGCTCCGAGCTGCACATATCAAGAAAGAACGCGCTGAGTGGAAAAACATCCAAACGATCCTGACCGCTCGGCAACTGGAAAAAGCTTGGACCGTCATCCACGCGGATCTGCTGTTCCGACGCGGCATCGTTCCATCGCTGGTCGACGGTTCATTAGGGTACGATTTGGGACTCCAGGAGGTACAAAAGGAGCGCATTCGTAAAATCGCAAGGAAATATGTTCCCCGGTTCGAGAAGTTGTCGCGGCGTCTGGAGGCTTACGTCTGGGGGCAGCTTTTGCAGGCATTGCCCCCCGACGCCGGACGACGCCTGGCGCGTCTGATCGGCCCGCCTCCCTCCAAGATGCCCGGTGCGCCGAATCTGATTTTGATGCCCAATTCATGGCGTCCGTCTTACGACACGCTAGTCGGGAAGTATTATCGAAAGGTGGTTGACAAGCTCCGGAAAGAACTCCAGGCCGACTGAACGAGCCGGGAGTGGTACGCACCGAGGCTCGAGCGCCGCCGTCAAGAAGGGCGTTCCCGAAACGCGATTCGGCCAACAACGAGCGCCTGGCCGGCGTCGGCTACCGGCTGCCCAGATACGAGGCCTGAAGGCTTCGAGCCGCCGCTCAGCGAGCGGCGGCGTACATCGTGGCGTGGACAACAACCATCCCACTCCCATGGTTCCCGACAACTCTTGACAGGATACTACAGGTGTAATAAACTACGACTGTCATAACCGGGAACCATCAAGCGGGAAGAGCAAGAGGGGACGATGAAGAAGCCGACTCATGTGGCACCGGGGGACCTGGAGATCTTGAGTTTGCTGTGGGATCGCGGGCCGCTGACGCTGGCGGAAGCTCACGAGCAGTTCGAGCGGCCGCTGGGCTACACCACGGTGCAGACGCGGCTCAATCGTCTGGTCGACAAGGGGCTGGTTCGCAGGTCGAAGGAGCGGCCGGCCCGTTACGAGGCGGCGGTAACGCGGGAAGCCATCAGTGGCGAGGCATTGCGGACATTGCGGGAACGAGTAGCCGGGGGGAGCGTGGTTCCGCTGGTGGCCCGACTCCTGGACGACCCGCATCTGTCACAGTCCGAAATCCAAGAACTGCGGGAACTTCTCGAACAAGCGGAGGCTCGAGTCCAACAGGAGCGACGAACATGACGGCACGTCTGCTAATCGAGTGGCTGATTCCGGCCACGCTGTGGCTCTCCTTCGGCAGCCTCGTCACTTGGACGATTCTTGCGCTGACACGTTGTCGTCAGTGGCAGATCCACCGCCTCGCCTGGGCCGCGGTGATTCTGCAGGGCGTGGTGTGCGGTTGGGTCGCCTGGAAAGTCCCGGTGGTACGCAACCATTCGCCGGTAGCGGCTCTCGAGCCCGATTTCGACGCCGTCGGCACATTGGCGACTCGAGCCGGCGAGCGCGAGGCGGGCGGCATCGGCGGCGGATCGACCAATCTGGTGGCTGGTAGTCTGCCACCGCAATCCCCGACGACCCGCTCGAACGTGGCGCAGGGACTGGCAGCCTTTTGGCTCGCAGGTTGGCTGGCCTGCGGCGCGGGTGCCGCTTGGCGGTTGGGGCGTTGGCAGCGGCGTGCGCGGCTGGGCCGACCCGCGCCGGCCCACTGGCAGCGCGAGTGGGACGCCGTCCTGCAGGCTCGCGGTTGGAATCGATCGATTCCTCTGTGGAGTCATCCCACCGAGGGTCCGTTGCTCGCCTGGTTCCCCGGCGGCATGAGGATGATCGTGCCGACGTCTTTCTGGGCGACTCGCAGCGTGCAGCAGCGCCGCGCGGTTCTGGAACACGAAGCGGGGCACGTGGTCCGTCGCGACTTGCTGGTCTCCTTCGTTCTTCGCGTGCTGGCATCGATCCACTGGTTCAATCCGCTGGCTCGTTTGGCCGTGCGGCGATTCGACGAGGCAGCCGAGTGGGCATGCGATGCCACGCTGGCTCGGCGCGATCCGACGCTCTCCACCGTACTGGCCCGGACACTACTCGAATTGGCAGCGATTCCGTCGGGGCGTGTCGGAGTGTTTGCGGTGCGAGGTGCGCGGCTGTCCGGTCGCCTGCGCCGTTTGTTGTTACCGCCGGACAACAGGGAGTCGAAAATGAAGAGGATTCTCGTGATCGTGGTCGCGTTGCTGCTCGTCACGGCAACGGCCGTCCGTGTCCATCTCATCGCCCAGCCTCCGGACGAAGCATCCGACGACCGTCGCGCTGAAGTCGTGTGGCGGCAACGAGTCGGGCAGTTGGCCAACCGTCTGTCCGCCGACGATCCGTTGACGGCGAAGTTGAAATCGGGGCTTGCTTCGCCGGCCGCCTTGATCGCCATCCGTGACCGCGTGGCGGGAATGACCGAGCAGCGGCGGCAGGCCATGCGGCGGCAAGCGCTCCCCGAATTCTTCACTCGGTATTTCGAGGAAGAGAACGGCAAGCTGGCATGGAGGAACGAACATCAGGCCTATCGACAGAAGTTTCTTGCAGCGGCGCAAGTCTTCGATCAGGACCTCGAGCGGATGCACGCATCGCTGAGCGAACTGGCCGAACAGTTGGGGGACGCCTCGGAAGCCGACCGGTTGGCTCGTCGCTTGCTCACGCACAAGGAAGCCCCGGTCGTCCTCTACATCCATGAGATTCAACGTCGACTGCGACCGTCGGCCGACCGGTTGGCCGAACAGTTGGGCGAGCTGTTCGTCGCCACGCCCGAGTACCGCTACATCATCCGTCCCAGCCGCCGCGAGGAAGCTCGGGAATTCGTGACTCGAGCCTTGGCGTTCGCCAAACTCGAGCCGGCTCTGCGCGACGAGCTGGCGGAATATCACAAGGAGTTTTGCGAAAAGACTCCCTTCGATCGGCGGCTGAAAGAGGCGCTGGGCGATCCGCAGTTTCCGGCATTCGTCACGATGTGGCTGTTGCGCGACTTCGACGGAGACGTGCGAGACGCGATCCCCGAATTCTTCGAGCGGTTCAACGGGCTGGTGTCCGACACCGGAGAAGGGCTCTCGGTCGAGCAACCCGACGCACGGCGGGAACTCACCGAGGTGCTCACGCAGTTCGACCGTGTCCGCAAGGGATCGGCTTCGCTCAAACGGGCGTTGGCCGATTTCGCCGGCAAGATCGAATCCGAGGGAGAACTCGAGCAGAGCTGGAAGCGGTTTCTGGCGACACCGACCGCGGTCTGTTTCCTGGCGGCCGAAGGGGAAGCCGAGGCGGCCGACGCCGGCGCCGCGGCGCGAGCACTGTTGATGTCCATGCTCCGCGAGGGGGACGACGGCAAGCTCCACCTGCAGCCGCCGGGCGACGAGAGCGAAGAGGAGCTGCTCGAGCATCTCCGGACCGTTTTCCGCGAGTACCGAATGTTGCGGCTGCAGGCCCGGCCGATCGAGGCGTTTGCCGAGCGGATGGCCGATGAAGCAACCGCCAAAGCGCTCGAGAGCCTGGGCGGGAAGACGCTGGTATTGCAGGAGATCGACCGGTCGCTCCGGCAGTCGTCGGTCGATGTATGGGAAGAGTGGCTCGAGGAGCGATTTCATCGCGGCGACAACGGCTGGAGGGTCAAACCCGAGGCGCGCGAAGGCATCCAAGAGCTGCTGAAGGATATCGAGGCCATCGAAGCGGAGTCGGAAAAAGATGATTTTTGAACTCGGTTTCGCAATCACGGCGATGCTCGTTTCGGCTCCGGCGTCCTCCATCGACACCCTGGTCGAGGCGGCGCAGCGGAGCGCGGGAATCGAAGCGTCATCGCCGTGCGACGACGACACGTTTCTGCGCCGCGCGACGCTCGACATCATCGGTCGCATTCCGACTCGCGAAGAACGGGAGTGCTTTCGCCGCAACCCGGATCGAACCGAGCTCGTGGAGCGTCTGCTGGCCGCTCCCGAATTCCCTCGTTTCTGGTCGGAAATCTGGACGGCGGCCGCTGTCGGCTACAGCAACGTCTACGGTGCCGACCGTGAACTGCTGCGTCGGTGGTGGGAATCGCAAATCGCCGACGA
>JALSIV010000058.1 GCA_026989685.1 Pirellulaceae bacterium
CTGCTTGCCGACCGCCTCCAGCCATCGCCCCAGTGTGACCGCGACCAGCACCGAGCAAGTGACTTCGAAGTAGAGGTGTCCCGTGCCGCGGAACCAGGCATAGGTCGAGCTGATGAATGAGGCGATGACTCCCAGCAGAAGCAGCAGATCGGTGGTGATCCGCCGTTGTCGCAATTGTTCCAGGACGTTTTCGGCCAGCGGCACTCCCAGCAGGAACAGCACGGGAATCGAAAGCAGGAAGCAGAGCGAACGGAAGAATTCCGTCGTGGCTTGGGCGAATGCTTGTTCGGATGCGGGAGGCGGTGGAAACAGGTCGCGACTCCATAGGACCATTGCGAACAGCATTACGTTCATGGTGAAGAAAATGGCGACACCCAGACGCGTGAGCGTCCAGCGGATGTGGCCGGTCTCGCCGCTTTCCTGAGCCACGGCGGCGGCAAAGCGGCAACCGAGGCAGCAGTAGATCGGCCGCGGGGACGGCGATCGTCCGGGGCAGGGGAGGCCGCAGTAGGCACACCGATGGGCTGCGCCGTTCATTGCCTAGGGCCGCTCGAACAGCTCGACCTGGATGGCCGGGAACATGTAGCGGATCGTGTAGTAGATCGCGAAGATCCAGAACAGCAGCCAGATCAGGCGGACATACCAGGGGATGCGGTTGCCGACGTAATCGTGGAACACGCCTTCGGCCTTGGGCGATGTCGAATCGGATTGCGTCATGTTCGGACTCGCTGGAGGTTGGTATGGAGAGGGAACGCGAAGCAGGTGAGTATCACGGACGCTGGTGGCGGTCGAGTTGCTGCTCCCGTTCGAGCATCCGGTATTTGGGAGCCTCGATGTCGTGGAACATGCCGGTCAAGATGGCCCAACCGAGCAGAAACAGGAAGCCGATGCCTACCAGCAGATAGTTGACGATCGGTGTCACGGCGAAGACGCCGGCTTCGGATTCCCTCGCAGTCTCGAAGAACTCGTAGAGTTTCGATCCGAAGCCGTATGCGCTGATGGGAAGAATGGCGGCGGCCATCACAATCACGGCGATGGTTTTCCACTTCTTGGTCATGGCGGGCGACCCTTGATATCGATGGTGGGGAGCAGTGCCTTGGTAACAGGCTGTCACAAAACTCCCTGCCGCAAGCAACACACCCGAGGCCGGAAAACGGCACGGCGGGTTTTGTTACAGGCTCTAAAAGTCTTGTTCTCGCATGACGTCGAGTTCTTCGTAGTAGGGGTAGCTGTCCAGCCAGCTTCCCAGCCACTGGATATAGGCGATCAACGCGAGTCCCCGTTTGTTGGGACGTTGGGGATTGCCGTCGAACAACCAGGTATAGCGGGGCATGGGCGAGTCGGGCGAGACCCACTCGGGATTGAAAAAGTGGACGGCGTGCCAGTCGCTGGATCGCCGCCCCCCTTCCCGGCTCAAATCGGGACCCACGCGCCGAGTGCCAAACATCACCGGCCGTTGCAGCTCGTTCTCATACTCCTCGGTTTGGGAAACGGGGCCCCATCGTTTCGACTCGTTGGAGACGGGACGGACGAACTGGCTGTGGCAGTGCCAGCATCCTTCGCCGATGTAGACTTGCCGTCCCAGTCTGAGCAATTCGGCGGCTTTCTCGCGCCACGCCTGATCGTCGGCCTCGTCGGGAGCTCCCACATGCTGCTGGAAGGCGACGGGGAATCGCCAGCTCAGTTCCTTGACCTGATACAACAGCTTGGGATTGACGACCTCCACCGCCGTTTGCTCGGGAAGGTCCTGGTACATCAGCACGGGAACCAGCGCGTTGGAGACGAAGGCCAGGGCGAAAAAGCCGACGCCGGCGATGAACAGAATGCCTGCTTTACTCTCGAACATGTCTGACGATCAACTGGCAGAGGAAAAACGGCTGGAAGTGACACCCTCGGCCGTCCACGCTTTCCGGTTACCCCAGCCAGGTGGCGGAGGCGGGGGTGGCCTGCGCGGCGGCACTGGTAGCGCCCCGGTAAGTCATCAACAAGTTGTAGGCGAAACAGAGGAAACCCAGGAACATGGCCAGCCCGGCGAACACGCGGGTGGCCCAGAACGGGTACGAACCCACCAAAGAGGCGTCCCACGGCTGCAGAGACGCCCAGTAATACCCCTGGAACAGCCCCGCCAGGATCAAATCGGTCGCCATTACCAGCACGCCGACCGCGGACAACCAGTAGTGCCACTCCAGCAGTGCATGGCTGTACCACTCACGCCTCAGCAGCCGAGGGAACAGGTAGGTCATGACGCCGAACAACCACATGGTGAAGACGCCGAACATCACCAAATGAGCGTGCCCGACGACCCAATCGGTGAAGTGGATCAGTTTTTGGAAGGTGAGTGTCACCTGCATGGCACATTGCAGGCAGGTGAGAAAGTAGAAGATCATTCCGGTATAAAACCAGCGCACCGGGAGGTTGGTGACCACGGCGCGAGCGTTCCCCCAGAGCGTTCCGAAGAAATTCACGATCACCGTGGTGACGACCAATTCCACGGCAACGGTGGCGATGATGGCTCCGTATTGCAAGAACATGGGGATCGGCGTGTAGAGAAAGTGGTGGATACCGTTAAGCGGATAGAAGAAGGCCAATCCCCAGAATCCGACTAGGGAGAGTCCATGGCTCCAGATCGGTTTTTTCAGCATGATGGGAACGAAGTAATACATGAGTCCCCAGCCGAGCGGCGTGACGAACAGGCCTACCAGGTCGTGGATGAACAGCCCGCCGACCGCTCCGGCACTCGTTCCCGCCACGTGGTATTCGGGCATCAGGTTCCCCATGGCGTAGGTGAGAAACGTCCAGATGAAGGCGGCCATGAAGTACCACAGCGTCACATAGAGCGGCGGTTTGGCTTGTGCAATCGGAACCATGAAGTTGTATGCGACCAGGGCCAACCCGACCAGTGCGATCGGGTCGATCCAAAAGGGCGTTTCTCCCCACTCGAGTCCCTGAGCGCCCAGACTCATCGCCAAGTGGTACTTGGCGGCCGCGGCCGCCACCCAATCGCTGGCTTGCAGCGAGGGACCGAGGACGATGCCGACGGCGGTCAGGACCACCACGGCTTGCCAGGCGCAAAAGATGAAGTACGAGAGGGCTCGGCTGGCAACCGGTCGAAGCGTCAGTCGAGGAACGGCCCAGTGGAGCGCTCCCAGGAATACATTGGCCAAGAACCCGTAGGCCACCGCGTTGGTATGCACCATCCGCCACCGGCCCGGCGCCAGCAACTCCAGACCATTGAACGGATTCCACTGAACGAGCTGCAGCGCCATCAGCAGACCGCCCAGCATGGAAATGCCGAGGAACAGGCAACCGGCGAGAAAGTACCACCGCACCAGCCGCTCTTCCACGAGTTGACTTGGATCGAGTGATTCGGCCGTGGAGTCGTGCGCGATCATGAGGGCTCCCGTTGCGTGCGATAAGGGCGATAAACGCCGAGCGGATAGACCAGGGCCATCGTCCAGGCGAACACCAAGTGTGTGCCGACGGCGACCCACCACGGGATTTGCCGGACGATCCAGTTGCCGTCGAACAGCAGAGGCTGCAGCCAACTGAGGATTCCATAGTAGTTCACCAGCCACAGCAGCACGCCGATGACGGTGGTGGTGATTAGCCGGTCCTTGAGCGGGTAGTCGAGCCGTCCGTGTCCTTGCCGGGTGAGTATCAGATGGATGATCATGCCGAACAACATACCGGTGGCGATATAGAGACAACAACCGATGGTGAGTGCCAGTCCCGACTCCAGTTGCAGAGCCTTTTCTCCAAGCGGAAACGTGAGATAGACTTGGATCAGCTTCAGCGGAGGGTGGCCGGCGAGGGGAGCTCCGATGATGTTGACCAGCAAGCTGGCCGCCGCTCCGATCATTCCCAGAAAAAAGCCGGCCGTGGCATAGTACGCCGTGTAATAGCTGCCTCCGCGCCAACGCTCGGCCGAAGCCGCGGCGATCTCCGATTCCAACTGAGCGACCTGAGCTTTCAATTCGGCCAGTTTCGCCTTCTTGGTTTCCAGGTCGTTCATGCGTTCCGGCTCCTGACCAAATCACTGCTCGTCCGCTTCATCGCCATCGGTCGGTTCCTCGGGCACCGCAACCGGGCGTCCGTGCGTGGTGGCGATCACGAAGTGAACTACATGCCAAAAGTTGTCGGGGTCTTCGGTGAACAATTCATGTTGGGCGAACGACGGCATGGGCGTGCCGGTGACTCCCGTGTAGAGCCGCCGGTAAATGTCGATCGGACGGCGGCCGCCGTGGAGCATGCCGGAAGTCAGGTTGGCGGCATAGGCGAAGTTGCCCCAATTGTCCATCACATTGTCCGGCAGCACGTCTTCCCCCAGTTTCTTCTGCAAACGCGCCATGAGTGTGGGCGACATGAGATTCCGCGAGAGGATATTCCAGCGTGAACGGATGGGGGCCGGCAGGACGTCGGGGGATGCCGACTGGAAGAGTTGTTCATAGGCGAGCAGCCCACCGGCCGCGTCGACTTGATGGCAACCCTTGCAGGCCTTGTTTTGGAAGATCTGCTGGCCCTTGGCAATCGACTCCTCATCGAACGGCGGTTCGACCGTCAGGGGGATGACGGCCGAAGTCTCAGCTTCCTTCCAGGACTGAGCGATTTCGTCGAGCAGTTCCGGGATGTATTCCGGTTCGATCAGTTCCTGGTCGTCGGCCGCAGCCTCGGGGTCGACCAGCTCCCCGGCTTCTCGTGCCAGTCGATACTCCAACTCGCCTCGGTGAGCCAGCATCATGACATAGCTGACCACGGCGTCCAGGTCTTCGTCGGCCAGCCATCGGAACGAGGGCATGGAGGTTCCCTTGGCTCCGAAACGGATGACTCGGATCAGGTCGGTGCGGCGAGGCTTCATGCCGTAGTGTGTGGAGGTGAACTTGAACAGCCCCAGTCGGTAGTCGCGAGGTTTCGGGTAGAGGTACGGAGCCGCCGGGCCTCGGCCGTCCCCCGTTTCCCCGTGACATCCGGCGCAACGTCGGTTGAACACGTCTCGCCCGTGAGCGAGCAAGGCCGGCTCGATCGCGTCGACCAGCGGAGGCACCTCAGCCTCGCCTTGCGATTCGAAATCGGGGACTCGCAACCGAGGTGTCGCCGCCGTCCCGAAGTACTCGCGTAGCGCTTCGGCGATCTGCTTGCGATAAACCGGCGGCAACTTTCGAACGTCTTCGCGCACCGAATAGGTCGATGGTGTCTGTTCCCGACAACCGACAGATATGAGGAGCACTCCCAAGGCTACTGTGAGGAGTGCGGATGAAGTACGCACGCAGCCTCTCCCTTGCCAGCGAGACGAGTTCACTTCGCTCTATCGAATACGTCAAGGGGTTCACCATGGCCTCCGCGCACCACGAGAGAAGCCGCGGAGCCACCAACCACAACGTCGGCCGGAGTTTATCGGAGCCGACCGGGCTTGGCAATCCCAGGGAAGTTAAGAGGCTGTCACAAAACTCCATGCCGCAAGCAACACACCCGAGGGCGGGAAGCGGCGCGGCGGGTTTTGTTACAGGCTCTAAGAAACCCCGCGAGTCGAGAAAAAACGCTTCGTGGACCTCACTCGCAGGCTGGAGGCGGGAGACCGGAGGCTGTAGGGGTGGTGATGAGAGCCGAAAGCGAGTGCGGAATGCCCGCACGGTGCGCATACGAGGTAAGACTCAAAGTGCAGGGTCCCTTCTTGCATGCGCCGTCAGGACGGTGCTCACAGAGACGCTTGGCGGGAAGCCGCTACTTCGGCGTCTCCCCCTGTTTCATCTTCGACGGGTCGTCCGGCAGCGACATCACCTTCGACGGATCGGTGGTGTCCTTGAATCCCGGCTGCTTGCGCGGATCGGGCTTGCTCTTTCCGCAACCACCGACCGCCAGCACCAAACACAGCCCAACAACCCAACAAAGCACCCATCTTACCACAGTTCGAGTCTCCTTGACGACCGTCTCATTTCCTGCCGAAGCTGCTGAAGGACGGATCGGCAGGCCATCCACGCGTGAATCTCAGTGCGTGCAACCAAACCCGCCGCATCGCCTTCGAACCTCGGGCATGTTGCTTGTGGCCGGAAGTCGTGTTGCAGCCGCTAAGGGATGATCGCGTATCCGCCGTTGGCCTGTTTCCGGTCCGACTTGGCATTCATCAAGATCCAGTTGGCGATCGGGATGCTGGCGTCGATCTGATCGACGCCGCCGTCAGCGCGCAGAACCTGCACCAGATCGGCGTGCAAACTACTGGCTCCCGGCCATTCCGCATTGGGGCCCCAGGCCGCGAGATAAGTCGGGGTGAAGCTATGAGGGCCCGATCGGAACCATCGTGGGGTCTTGACGCCCGAACCATCGACTTCCGAGTAGATATTGCGCTGGCAGCAATGGCCGTAGATCCCAGTGGCCACGAACGCCGATCGGAAGACCGCCTCGCCTCCCTTGAGCCGCGGAATGCCTCGGTTGCTCGTCCAGATACGCCCCCACTTGAAGCCCGTGGAGTTGGCCTCGGAAACCATGATCGTGTTCGACGTTCCGTCTTTGATGTCGCGAATCCGCGTCGAGTGCGTGATGGTGAAGACGCCGCTGTAATCGGCGATCGGGTCGGGCATGTCGACCCTGATATTCTGTCGCCAGAACCAACGCGGAATCACGGCGGAGGGCCACCAGTGGTATCCTTCGCTGCCCACGTAGTTCGTGATCGCCATATCGTGCGTTTGCGACGGATGCTCGTACTCGCCGTCCGACGGACACAGGAGGATGTCCAGTTTGTGCTTGACCAAGATCGTCTGTCCCCACGCCGGAAGCCGATCGTCTACTTTCTGGGCCAGGGCTCGCTCCTCCAAATACGGCAAGATCATCTTGATCCAGGTGTGGTGGTAGGGAGCCTGGGGGAGTGCGCCGTTGGGTTGGGGGGCCCCCCATATAGCGGAGGGCGGGAACGTCTGGTAAGTGTCGTGGTACTGCTGCAACGCGAGCCCGATCTGCTTGAGCTTGTTGGAACAACTGATGCGCCGCGCCGCCTCGCGGGCGTATTGGGTAGCCGGCAACAGCAGCCCCACCAAGATGCCGATAATGGCGATGACCACCAGTAGCTCAACCAGCGTAAATGCGGGGCGGTTTCGAGTCGGATTGGATTGTTTCATCTTGTAAGGCTCCCCCAGAAGGTCCGGATCGAGTTGGAAAGCAAGGACACTCGAGATAATGACCTCGAGAAACGGGATTAGCGATGGCGATCCGACTGTGACCCGTGCGCCAGCATCGAATATACAAGATTTGCCTAACCGCGTCAATTCTCACGGTGACGGCTTGCTTGCGATTGGGGGTGGGGACGCTCTGCCCCATCAACACGGGGCGTAGTGGGCTCAGCTTGGATGCCCCCCGTCCGTCGGGATGACTCATCGGCGCAAGATCAAATGTAGTGGATGGTTAAGTCAGAGGATTCCGCAATTTATGCGGTTGTTGGGGAGGAAACTGGCACTTGGGCTTGGCGCAGGCCGACCGATTTCAGTAGGTAGTTGCATCCTCTTCGTTTTGGCGATCAAGGCGACGGCCAGGGAAGGCCCATGCATGACCATCAGTTAACGCCGTTGGGGCGGCGCCTGCTCCACTCACCTTTACTGCGGGAGTTCTGTCCGCGATTCGCACGGACGCGCGCGGAGCGCGAGCAAGCGCTGCGGTTGGTTCAAGCGAACTACGCGGCGGCCGGGTTGGTTCCCAAGCGGGGGCGGGATCTCGTCTATTATCGGCCTCTTGGTTTGCCGCAGAGCCGGATGGCCATTGCGGAGGACACGGCCGGGCGTCTGATCGGCACGCTTTCGCTGGTGGAGGACAACGCGCTGGGACTGAAACTGGACCATACCTACCACCGCGAAGTGGCCGCTCTGCGCGCCCAGGATCGCCGGCTTGCCGAGTTGACGTGTTTGGCGATTCGGCATGAGACGTTGCGTGCGGCGACGGCCGTCTTTTTTACGTTGACGCGGTTCCTGTTCCAATACGCGGCGTGGCGACGAATCGACGACTTGCTGATGGCCATTCACCCACGCCATTTGGCCTTTTATCAACGGTTCTTCCATGTTACCCAGTTCGGCCCGCGCCGGTCGTACGAAGACGTTCAGGGGCACCCGGCGGTAGCCTGTCGCATCAACGTTCACACGGTGACTCGAGACGTCGATCCCGAACTGCGCCAGTACTATTGTCACAAACATTACAGCCCGTCGGAGTTCGACGTACCGGCCATGTCCCGTCATGACCATATCTACTTTTGTCGCCGCGCCGGCTTGCGACTTTTCGACGTAGACTCTAGCGAGGCTCGCTCCGCCTGATCGTCGACATCTCCCACCGAGGCCCGCGCCGATGGTCGAATTTGCTATCAAGACGTTGGTTGCCGATCGAGGCAAGATGTTTACCGCGCTGGTCGGCGTCGTGTTTTCGATTGTCTTGGTGAACATTCAAGGCGGGTTGTTTTTCGGTCTCATCCAAAAGGCAAGCATGCTGGTCGACCACGGACGGGCCGACATTTGGGTGGGGCACAAGAAGATTCATAATGTCGATTTTCCCCGGGACATTCCGCGGCGGTGGGTTCATCGGATCCGGACGATCCCGGGAGTGGCACACGCCGAACCTTATGTGGTCGGAGTTTCGCAGATGACACTGCCCAGCGGCGGTTTCGAGCCGGTGTTTGTGGTGGGCGTGGACGAGAGCACGTTGATGGGCAACGCATGGAACCTCACGCAGGGACGTCCCGAAGACGTGAGGAAGACCGACGGAGTGATCGTGGACGAATTGGAGGACGGCAAGCTCGATCAGCCGGCAGTGGGGGACTTGCGAGAGATCAACGGCGTGCGGGCTCGAGTCGTCGCCAAGAGCCGCGGAGTGATGGGCTTCCTGGTCAATCCTTACGTGTTCACCACGTATTCGCGGGCTGTGGCCTACACGGGCAAGTCGCCGGCCTACTGTTCCTACTTCCTGGTGCGATTGCAGCCGGGGGTAGATGAGCAGGCCGTCTGTCGGGCCATTCGCAGTCGGGTACCGCAGGTCGAAGCCTACACCCGCGACGAGTACAGCCGCATCTCGGTGAATTACTGGATGACACGCACCGGTCTGGGGATCAGTTTCGGCGCGGCGACACTGTTGGGATTGGCGGTGGGAATGATTGTCGTCGCTCAGACATTGTATGCGCTGGTACTCGATCGGCTGGGAGAATTCGCGACCCTCAAGGCGATCGGTGCCAAGGAGCACCAGATCGTTACCATCGTGCTGGCTCATGCCATTCTCATGGCCTTGGCCGGCTCGGTGATCGGGCTGGGGATCGTGGCCCTGGCTCAGCGACTGTTCAGCTCGCCTCGAGCGCCCATTTCCATATCCGCCGAGCTCGCGTTTGGAAGTTGCATTCTGGTGGCCGTGATTTGCGTCATTTCGGCCATGCTGCCCTATTCGCGGATCCGCAAGGTCGACCCGGTCATGGTCATGAGGTGACGCGCGTCTCTCGCAGGAGAACTTCCGCCATGCATGCCATTGCGGCCATCGACATTCACAAGTCCTATCGTCGTGGAGCGACGGTCACGCCGGTGCTCACCGGTGTCGATTTTCGTGTGGAGCCCGGCGAGTCCGTGTTCCTGGTGGGCCCGTCGGGCAGCGGGAAGTCGACGCTGTTGTCGATTCTGGGGTGCCTCTTGACCGCCGACAGCGGGCGATTGGAGATATTCGGCCAGGACGTGAATCGGTTGACGGCCAGATCCCGCAGTGAGTTGCGTCTGCGGAAAATCGGATTCGTGTTCCAGCGGTTCAACTTGATCCAGGGACTCACGGCGATCGACAATGTGGCCGTCCCTTTGCGGCTGTGTGGCTGGTCGGCCGGTCGAGCCTGGAGACGGGCAGCCGAACTGCTGGATGCCGTGGGGCTGGCAGACCAAGCGCGAGCTCGGCCCGGCTGCATGAGTGCCGGCCAGTGCCAGCGCGTGGCGATCGCCCGGTCGCTGGTGCTGCAACCCGAACTGATCCTGGCCGACGAACCGACGGCCTCGCTCGATGCGGACAGCGGCCAGGAAGTGATGGCGCTGTTTCGGTCGCTCATTCGACAACAGGGCGTGACCGCCGTGGTGGTGACGCACGATCCGCGGATCTTTGTTTACGCCGACCGAGTTTGCGAGATGGCCGACGGGCAGGTCCGCTCGCGCGAGCAGCCGAGCGAGTCGGGCGGACGTTAGAGTCTTAGAGCCTGTAACGCAACCCGTCGCATCGGTACCCGGCCTCGGGCATGTTGCTTGCGGCCTGGAGTTTTGTGACAGCGTCATACTTTGTCACATCTACGTGCCGTGCGCGTGTCGGGTACTGGCTTTCAGTTGACACTATTCCTCCCGCCTCCCGCCTCCGGTCTCCGGCCTCCCGCCTAGCGGGCGAAGCCCGCGTCACGCGGTCACCACCTGATCATCGTTCGCCGACAACCCGCTGAAATCGGGATCGATCATCGAAGCCAGCATCTTCCGCTCGCCAGGCGCTAAGCAGGTGCGCTCTAGTTCCTCCTCGGGAATGGCCTCGCCGAAGAAACGATCCCAGCCTGGCGGCCGTTCCCGGTCGATCTTGGCGAAATCGAAGCAGAGTGCCACCGCTGGACGGCCGCATACATGCGGACACTCGGTCAGCCCCCCAATGGTCTCGAAACACATGAAGCGGCGATAGAACCGAGCATGGCGAGGGTGGCAGACGAGCAGCAGCTGGTGGATGCCGTGGTGCCGCGCGAACTGTGCCATCAGCCGCGTCAGGCTGATGAACGAATCGAGGAAGCGAGTCATCTGCCGTCGCCGGTCGGCCAGACACGACACTTCGGCCAAGCGGTAGCCTTGCTCACGCCGGTGCCGAATGGCCTCGGGGTAAACCGCCTCCATCGGCAGGCCGTGCCGGCTGTCTTCAATGAGGCTCAACGTCGAGATCACCAGTCCGTCGACGGCCGCCACGAATACGGTCGTCGTATCGAGCAGGTGGTAGGGAGTGACTCGCTGCTTCCACGGGTTGGGACGGCACAGCCCGGCCCGTAGGTACGACTCATAGACCAGCCGGAACGACGAGCGACGAACCGACGCGGTTCGGGCGACGGCGTAGGCAGGTTCGATTCGCCGGGGTCCGCACAGCACGTCGGTCTCTCGTTCAGTTCGAGGGCCGACCATCGTTGGCAATTTGAGCTCAAACATGTCTGGTGGAACCAAGCTCCCGTCCCGACTCGACTTGCAAATACGCCGCTCCTATTTCAACGCTACCTCACCATTTGGCCTCAGGCGCCATTCACCGGCCAAATTGCCTTCCTTTTCCGACTGGCATGAGCGGAATATTCGGACCCCCGTCCAAGCCGGAAGTTGTTCCGAGACGAAACAGCTAAGGGAGAACTGCGCACCGGATGTGGAATGCGGAAGGGACGGCAAGGAAGCTTCAAGTGGCGAAAGGACCGGGAAGACCTGAATTGGGCTCGGGTGGTGGCGAGGCGACGTGCTTGGCCCCACTTCGCCGCGCGCTGCGAATCGTTTGGCCACCACTCGTTTGGATGGGGGTTCTGACAATCGGTACTCCCTCCCTTCTCGGGCAGAATTCCCTTCCCGGCTCCCACGTCGGTCGCCCCACCGGCAGCGCACCCGACAAGGACTCCGGGGGAACGCTCTATCGTCCCGTTCCTTTGGATTCGCTTGCCAAACCGGGATCCGCCCAGCCCCCGGCTCCTCTGGAGGAGTTGCCGGCGGAAGTTGCCGGATTCGAGGAAACGCTGACGTTGACCGGTGCGTGGGAAGAGGCGCTGGCGGCCGACAGTCGGCTGCGCGCCGCCGACGCCGACTACCAGTCCGCCTTGCACACCACGTCGGCCGCCGCAGCGGAGGCTCGTCCATTACTGCGGGTGAATGCGGCTTACGAAATGCGAACTGACGAGTTGTCCTACCGCATCATGCCCCCCATTACCCCCGTTCCTCTCTCGCAGCCGTTCATGCAGCGAGAGTTCTTCGATTTCGGCGCCCAGTTGCGGGTTCCCCTTTACACGGGTGGCCGGATTGCCCACGGCATCGAGGCGGCCGCTCACGGTGAGGAGTCGGCCGGCGCTCAGCGAGAGACGCGTTGGCTCGACCTGCGGTACCGCGTGGCCCAGGAGTATGTTCAGGTCCTCCGCGCCCAGGACGAGCGGACCGTGGCTCAAACCTATTGCGATAACTTGGCAGCGCATCTACGAGACGTCCGCGCGATGCACCGCGAGGGTCGGGCCCCCAAGAACGATGTGTTGGTGGCAGAAGTCGCCCTTTCGGACGCCCGGCACAGTCTGGTGGTGGCCCGACATGAGCTGGACGCGGCACGCGCCGCCCTCAATCGGCGACTCGGTCGTCCCTTGGCCGCGCCCCTGAACCTGAAAGCATTGCAGTTTCGTCCCCACCCCGCGCAACTCGAGGCGGCCACTGAGCAAGCTCTGGCCGCTCGCCCTGAGCTAGTGGATCTGGCCGCTCAGGCGGCCGCCCTGTGTCATCGGTCCCAGCAGGAGCGGGCGGCCCGCAAGCCTCAGGTCTTCGCCGAGGGAGTGTACGGTTTTCGGGAGAACCAGTATCAAGATCCGCAAGGTGTGGCGGGGGTCCGCGTCGGTGTCGACTGGAACGTGGCCGATTTCGGACGGTCGGAGCACAAAGCCGAGTCGCTGGCGTGGAAGTCTCAGGCCGTTCAGCACCGGTACGACCACTTGGTGTCGACTATTCGCCTGCAGGTCCGCCGCGCCTGGCTCCACCTCGATGAAACCCGGCGGCGTGTCGAGGTTGCTCAAGCCGCGCTCGATCAGGCCGACGAAAGCGCTCGAGTCACCCGCAGTCGCTATCTCAACGGCCTGGCCACCAATACGGACGTCCTGGAGGCCGAATTGCTGCGTGTGCGGACCTACCGCAACTACAATCACTCGCTGTACGATGCCATTCTCGCGGTGATGTGGTTCCAACGCGTGACGGCCTCGTGGGAAGAGTCGCAGCCGTAGCCGGTACCCGTTCCCGCCGCCGCGCCGGCGATTTACAATCGATCGTTCGCTTCGTCACGTACTGCCAACCATGCCCTCACCGCGCCCGCAATTCTTGCTGCTGCAAGTCCGCAACCTGGATGACCCCATGCGCGAGCAGGAAGTCGGCTGCTTTGCCACGGCTTTGGGCTGCCCGGCCGACTCGATCGACACGCACGATCTGCTAAGTGGGCCGCCGCCCCGTCACCGCCTGTCCGCTTATGCCGCCGTGCTGTTGGGCGGTAGTGGCGATTATTCCGTGGCCGCCGGCGGAGAGTGGCTCGAGCCGGTCCTGGACGCCATGCGTCAGTTGCACGAGATGGGCAAGCCGACGTTCGCTTCATGCTGGGGATTTCAGGCGCTGGCCCGCGCGCTGGGTGGACGTGTGGTGACGGATCTGTCTCGAGCCGAGCTGGGGACCATCGAGTTGGAATTGACGGAAGCGGGACTCGCCGATCCCGTGCTCGGTATCCTGCCTCCTCGCTTCATCGGCCATGCCGGACATCAGGACATCGTCGATACGCTTCCCGCCGGAGCCATTCGTCTGGCGCGCAGCGACCGGGTCGAATACCAGGCATTCACCTTTCCCGGGAAACCGATCTATTGCACGCAGTTCCATCCCGAGCTGACGCGCCGAGCGTTCCTCGAGCGACTGGAGCAGTACCCCAGCTATGTGGAAAGAATCGTCGGTTGTTCGCTCGAGCGATTCGCGGCCGGTGTGCGAGAGACCCCCGAGGCCAACCGGTTGCTGCGCCGGTTTGTGCAGGTCGTGCTCGATTCCGAGTTGGCCTGATGCGAAACCGCTGCCGGCAGATTCACAGCTTCGACAACATGAAGTCGTCGATCTGCACTGATACACCTTGCTGGAGATAGTTGACGGCCACGATCAGTCGCCGCTCACCCCGGCGAGCCACCACCACGCCTTCGACGCCCTTGAGCGGCCCTTTTTCGACGCGAACGCGATCGCCGGCTTGAAGCCGTTTTTCCAAGGTGACCGGTATTCCCGAATCGATGACGTCGCGCAGTTGAAGCAGGTCGTGACGGATTTGCTGTTGGTCGTTCACGGGAAGCACCTGAGAAATGCGGTTGGTCGTAAGTGCCTGCACTCGCTCATGCTCGGTTCCGAACAAGAACAGATAGCCGCCGAACAGAGGCAGGAACGACTCGACTCGTTTGCCTCGAATGTAGTTCTCCTTCGGCACCAATGGCAGGTAGAAGGGGATGTCGTAGCCGACGAGCTGGCGGGCCAGCGCCTTTTCCTGTCGAGCCTTGGTGTAAATGGCAAACCAGCGCCGCTCGGTCGAATCGACCGATTGGTCGAGCAGCCCGGTGGGAAACTCGCAGATCTCTTTTTCCAGGATCGGCATGGTCGGTGGCCCTTCTTCCGATAGGTCCGGATGCGGGAGCGACCGATGGTACCGGCACAACCGGGCATCGCCGCTCTGCGAAGCCGTCACAAAACTCGAGGCCGCAGACAATGCGCCCGAGGCTGGAAAGCGAAGCGGCCGGTTTGGTCACAGGCTCTAAAGGGAACCTAGCTTGTCGGCGACCGGGCGGCCGGGAAAAAATGGGGCCCCGCTGGCAGGGAAGGCACTCCCTATTGGGCGGCGCTTCGAGTCCCTTGAGGCGAGCCGCTGATGTACTGGTCGAAAGGAAGGGGGCGGCCGGCCACCAGATAACCTCGCTGGGAAATCTGGTCTTTCAGCCGCCGAAACGAGTCGAAACTGTCCGGATAGACCCAGATGGTGACCACCGTTTTCTTGGCAGGGTAGTCCAGTAGTGAAGCCATAAAGGCGGAATTCTCCGACAATGCCGTGGAGACCGGTTCGCCCATGGCGTCTTCTACGGGAATGAGCTCGAAGTGGTCGAGCTCGACTCGCTCTTGAACGGCTCTCCCCCTCGGGGTCTGCACGGATCGCGTGACCCGCCGCAAGGTGTATTTGAGCCGAAAGCCGTCAAGCGGGCCGACCAGATCGGTGTAGGTGGGGCTCTGTTTGAGTTTCCAGGTGTTGCGGCGGGCTTCCTCCTTGAAACGCTCCACCAACGTTTCCAGAGGAACGTGGACGATGCGATCTCCTTTGAGCCGAAAGTGGGCTTCCTGGCCGAAGACGGTGCGAGCCAGCGGCGTGGGAACGTGTTTGATGACTCGAGTCGGCGCGGGTTCCTGGTCGAGCAATGCGATCTGCTGCTGCAAGTCCTCGTACTGCTGGCGCAGCGCGGCCACATGCGTCGCCACTTCGAGCTGCATTTGCTGATCTTCACCCAGTTGTCCTGCCAATTCGGCCAGCTTCAGTTCCACCGCGGCAACGGCGGCCAGCAGGAAGTCCCGCTCCTTTTTGCGATAGGCTACTTCGATTTGGCGAGCGACCATTTGCTGTTTGAGTTGTTCCACATCGTGCCCGAGTGCCACCAGGGCCTGCCGCGAGTGTTTCACTTCGGCCAACGGCGTCGGCTCGGGCTGCTGGGGCTTCTGCGAATCGAGGATCGCGTGCTTGGCTTGGACGCCCACCACCATCACCAGGATGATCAGGATCCCGACCAGGTTGGAGACGATGTCCAGAAAGGAGTCTTGCCCCGGTGTCAGGTCGTTGTTACGACGTCGTGTGCTCATGGGTTGGCTCGCTGCAGGACCAGACCGCTGCTGCGGAACGCTCGTTCGAACTCCAAGTACCGCTTTTCGGCTCCCGGCGCCACTTCGATCCGCAGTACCGGTTGCCAGTAACCGCCGACGACCGCCAGCCCCCAAGACTCCATGACCCGCCAGATCCCCGACAGAATGGCGTCGACGTGGCCTGCCAGCGGCCCGTAGAGCGGGACCGTGATGGGCTGGGAGTCGCGCACACCGCGCTCGGCTTGAAACGTCAACCGGTCTCGGTGGAGTGTGATGCGAATGGGGCGGGTAATGCCGACGGCTCCCGGCTGTGGAGTATTGGGGAGTCCCCACTTCTCGCCACCGCGGCGCGCGCCGGCCTCGCCGAGTCCTCCGCCGGATCGCGGATTGCCGCGAGCCAGGTTTCCCGATTGGTCGGAGCCATGGTGAACTCGGCCGGGATCGGACGGTTGCCGCCGGTTCGATTCCGCGCGACCCGGTCCCCCGTCGCTGTAGTGGGAATCGGCTCCTCGCCCGAATCCACCGACACGGTTGACTTGCTGCTCCTCTCCCGAGACCGCCACAAAACCGCCTTTGCGGCTTGCCACGTAGGCGACAGCACCGCCTCGATCTCCATACGCGGCCGGCATGGCCGCTGCCAACGCCTCCTGCCGGCGCCGTGCCACCCGCACAGTCTGCTCCAGTTCATCCGCCAGTGCCTCGTTCTTGTCGGGATACGCCAGTGACATTTCCGCGTCAACCAGTTCGTAACCGAATTCGTCGTCCCAGCTCCGCATGGCGGCTCGAGCCAGCGCGTAGTTATGCGTTCCCGACGGTCGCACAATGAGGAGTGGATAGGGAGAGTGACGCAGTCCGGCTCGCCGGTAGAAGTCCCGGATGGTGCGCAGCACGGCATCGAGTGGGTTGCCGGGGCCGATCAGTCCGCCGAAATCATCCGGCGTGATCAATACGCCTTCGGGTTGGATGATCAGTCCTTTGTCGGTGCACTCGATGTAAACGGGCCGGCGATGCGTACCTCGAGGCCCCAAATAGGGGACGATGGCGAACGAAGGCGGTCTCTGCTTGACCTCCTCTTGCAGCTTTTTCAATTGCTCTCTCGATTGATCGACCATTTGAGCCAGCGCCGCTCGTTGCGCCCGCAGTTGCTCCAGGTCCGCTTGCTTGCCTTCGGCCAGCGCACGCAGCGCCTGTTCCTTTTCCCGCAGTCGGTCGGCTCGTTGCTCGATCTCGCGCAGATGAGCCTCCAAGTGGGCCAGCGCGGCGGCTTGCTCGTCCGTTTTTTCCTTGAGGAACCGGCGCTCGTGTTGCAGTTGGCCGAACAGCCATCTCGCATCTTCGGCTGCCTCGCGCACCGTGTCCTGCTGGGCCGAGGCGGTTTGTTCGGCGAGCTCCGCTTCGGCGGCTACTCGAGCCTGCTGGACGAGCAGCACCAAGAGCACGATCAGCACGCCCATGGTGCAGATCAGCACCGCGAGAAAGGGAAAGAGCGACATTTGCGTCGCCGGTTTGCGGAATCGGTAGCGCTTCATGCCGCCTTCTCTTGGCTGCCGTCGCTCGGAACCTCGACGCGAGTCACCGCCGGTTGGCCGATCTGCGCGGCCAGCAGTTGGGCGGTGGCACCCAGACTGACGACCGCTTGCTCGAAACTGCCCACTGCCGCCAGAGACCGCAGGTTGTCATGGAGAGCCGCTTCCAACCGCTGGACTTCACCGGTCGCCTGCAGCAGTTCAGTCATCGTTTCCAATTGCCGCTGCGAGAGGTCGTGTTGTTGCACCAGTTGTTCTCGCGAAGCTGCCAAATCGGTTTGCCATTGCTGTGCCATCTCGAGGGTCGACGAAAGCAGACGAGACTGGTGAGTCGCCAACTGGTCGGCAAAGTGAGCGAGGGACTGGTCCAGGGCCGCCGAAACTCCGTCTCGGATCGCCTCGGTGGTTCCCGCCGTCGTCTGTTCCCAGCGAGCCCGCATCTCGTGCAGCGACTGTTCCCATAGCTGGATCTGTTGTTTCACCAGCATGTCGGCCGCTCGAATGACCGCACCGCTCATCCGTTCGACCGATGACAGATAGGGATCGGACGAGAGCGACTGGCGGGTGAACCGGCCTGCCAAGTCGTGTTCGACTCGCTGATCCACGGCCGCGAGCAGTTCCGACTCGAAGCGGTCGACCAGGAACTGAAAGAACATCAGAAGGATCGAAAGCGTCAGCGCCAAAGCCGTCGTATCGAACGCGACGTACAGTCCTGACAATAACTTGTCCATCGCCACCTGGACGTTGGTGGCCAGTTCCGTGCCGTCCAGGTTGCCCAGTGCTTGGGTGATGCCGATGACCGTTCCCAGAAAGCCGAGCATCGGCGTGGCCCAGATCAAGATGCGTACCAGAGCGAAACTCTCGTGCTGCTGCGCTGCGTCCACTTCGGAAAGAAAACGCAGTTCGTCGTCCAATCCGTCGGCCGAGCCCCGGTCGGCAACGTACTCGAGCGCCCGGCGGAGGCGCCTGGCCAAATGGCTGTTGCGGACCGAGCTGGGAAGCTGCCCGAGTTGGGCGAGGAGTCCCTTCACCTGATCCGGCTCGATGGGCTCGTCCGGTTCCAGTTCCAGACCGACCCGAGCCAGGGCTCCGTATTCGCGGACGACCCGTCTCAGTTTGGCAGCCAATGCCACGATGCCAATGAAGAACATGGCCGTGGCACAATAGGAGACCGGATGGGAAGCCAGGTAGCGAACCGCCAACTGATTATGCAACGGGCCACGCAACACCAGCAGGTAAACGACGACCGTGATGGCCAGGCCGACGAGAATGGCCCATCCGATCTGGCCGACGACGGCAAACAGACTGTGGTTTTTCGCTCGTTGTTTCATGGACCAAACCGCTTTCGCATTGGTGGGGAACGTCGTTTCGGGGCCGGACAAGCCGATTCTCTACCCGCGATCCTTGGTAGGCGGGGCGCAGCTCGGATTCGCCGGGCTGCTCGACCGCCGGGAGAGGATCCGAATCATGGCCGAATGTGTCAAGGGAGGCCGGGGACCAGACTCTATCCTTAAAGTCGGCCTAACCGGAACATTTTGTTGAGCCGAAAGCCGGATGAAATTTTGAATGCAAGCGGGGCGGGGCGAATGCCGATAAGCAAACCCGTCGCACGACTCGAAGTACCCAACTGCCCGATTTCACACCGTCGGTGCGACGAGAAGATCCCAGGGGGGAATTGTCAGCTCGGGCCGCCCGAACAGTGGCGGTCCGAGCTCTTTTTTTGCAGTGAGGGCCGCCAGGCAGCGAAACAATGAGGGGTTTCCCACAGGCGCGTTTCCACGACCGGGAAACCGTGGTGCTGAGCGAACTCGAAGATCGTTCGCGCGATATTCTCCGCCGTCGGATTGCAGTCCATCAGGAACAGAGGCTCGCCCAACTCCTGCAGCAGGGGAACTGCGGGATCGTCCCGATGTAGCAGCATGCGGTGATCAAGGTTCTCGTCGATCCAACCGGCCACCACATGTTTGATGTCCCCGAAATCGAGCACCATCCCCCGGTCATCCAGCGATTCCGACCGCAGCGTAATGAAGACTCGACCATTGTGGCCGTGCAAATACCGGCACTTGCCTTCGTAATTCAGCAGGCGATGGCCGTAGCAAAAGTCGATCTGGCGAGTGATCTCATACATGACTGGCCAGTGTGGCGGAGTCCAGGAGAACTGGGAAGTCCTTCCCTCATTGGGGTGGGTCGCGGCGGGCGGGAGACGGGAGTAGGTCAGGTCATTCGGGCGGTCCTGTCGGGGGCGGCGAGAAAATGGAGCCAATGGGCAAAGTGACGGCATTACGCTATTGAATCAACGGTGAGGGCTTTTAGAATAGGACTGACGGATTTCCACAGCACGAATCCTGCTTGGACCATTTCCGGTCGATGATGGGACGATCACGGCCCGGCAAAGAGTTCAGGGCAACGGAAAGGCAGGGAAGCCATGCGTTTGGCACTGATCGGTTTGACGTTGGCGGCGATGGTGGCCGTGATGAGTTGGAGCGGCGGTTCGGGGCAGACGCTCCGAGCGGAACCCCCTTCGGCGGACACCACCAGCTCATTGGGGAACCAGTCCGGACCGGTAGTGGCGCTGAGCCATCCTTTGGAAAACGGCGACTTGCAGGTGGTGCTGATCGACGGCGAGCGGCGCGTGATGAGTGTCTATCACGTGACGGCGGCGACCGGGGCGATTACACTGAAAAGCGTACGCAACGTGCAGTGGGATCTGTTGATGGAGGAATACAACGGAACCAAACCTTATCCTCGAGAGATTCGAGCGTTGTTGCAGCGCCGCTAAGACGGGCCGGCCGTGGATGGCTCGCGGGCGCAGACGCGACTCGAAGCGTGAACCTGGAGCATCGAACACATGGCCGGTAAGTATCTCAGTCTGGAAGAAGCCGCTCAGCAACTGGGGATCACTCCCGAACGACTTCGCGAATTGCGAGATTTGGGAGAGGTACATGGTTATCGGGACGGTGCGAGTTGGAAATTCAAGCCGGAAGAGATCAGCCGAGTGGCCGATGAGCTGGGTGGTTCGGCAATGCCCGGTTCGGCCGACGCCCCTCAAGAATCCTCGGGGTCGATCAGTGGCGAAGAACTCGATTCCCTCTTCTCCCCGGCCGATTCGGCGGACGAACTGAGCGGTGACGACTTGGAAGCCTCGTCGATCTTGGTAACCGAAGAAGGGGCTCCCGATGGAGAAAAGGATCCGTCGACCGTCATCGGCAAGGAAGAGGAAGAGGTGGTGGCGAGTGAAGACAGCGATCTCAAACTTGCCGAATCGGGAAGCGGGATTGACCTGGGTCCAGAGGCCGAAGGAGGCGAAGGTTCCAGCATCGAACTTGCCGGCAGCGACATATTGGCCGAAGACGAGGGCAGTCTGAAACTCGAAGAGAGCGGTCTGTCGCTGGGGGGCGAGAGCGTCAAACTGGCGGACAGCGCCGATGTGTCGCTCTCCGGCGAAGAGGGTTCGGGCAGCGATGAATCCGACTTCGAGTTGAAACTGGAAGAAGGAGCCAGCGGATCGGACGAGTTCCAGCTCTCCAACGACGAGCTGATGCTGGAAGACGCGGAACTCGATCTGGCTCAGTCCGACGACGACGATTTGCTGTTGGGCGAGGGAAGTGGTAGCAGCGAAGATGACTTCGAACTGAGCTTGAGTGCCGACAGCGGTATCGATCTGGCTGCCTCGAGTGACAGCGAAAGTGTCTTCATCGAAACCGACGACAGTGCCAGTGGCTCCGAAGCCGAAATGGAGCTCTCCGACGACTCGCTGGTCGTGCCGGCTCAAGCGGCCGGGGAAGATGCCGAGCCGTTGCAGCCCGACGAAGAATTCATGCTGGCTCCCTCGGAGGATCTGCTGAGCGAGGATTCCTCCGATAGCGGCTCTCAAGTCATCGCCTTGGATGACAGCGATTCGGTCAGCGCCGACCTCAATTCGGCTTTGGTGGCGGAAGCTCCCAGCGGCTTGGAAGAGCAGGTTTCGCCCGACATGGCGGCATTTCAGCCGGTGGAGGCTGGAGCCGCCCCGGCGGCCGTCGTCGCTCAGGTTCCCGAAGCCCAGTACTCGATCGCCAACGTCATTTGGCTGCTGATGGTGTTCTTCATGATGTTGGCGGTGGGCGTGGTGCTGTGGGACGTCATCCGCAACATGTGGTCCTGGCAGGGCGAATACGCGGCCAGCAGTTGGCTTACCGACGCCGTCGTCAGCGCGATGCAGTTGAACCGATAGCCGCGAGTGCCGGCGGCCCACCGCGGTTGCGCGGGCCGCCCGGCAGCTTGGGCTCTTGATCCGACGTGAGACGGTCTGCGGCGCGTTCCGCTCTCGGCTGCTACAGTTGGCTCGAGTCTTCCGGGAACACCGGCGGTTCGGTGGTGTCGGTCGCCTGGGAGGTCTCCGCTTTCACGTATCCCAGGCTGCGGACCACTTCCAGGATCTCGCTGCAAGTCGGGAACATCCGTCCGCTGGCTCGTTTGTAGGCGTCCAGAGCCTGCATGAACTCGATTTCGTCCTGAGTGTAGTCACGCTCGCAGGTCGTCGGATCGATTTGTCGGCGCCGCTGGATCTTGCGGCGTTCCCCTTTGCGCCGATCGACGGCGACCGGGATGTCGGCTTGGCGACGGTCGCCGCCGCTGCGACGGTCGCTGTTTAAGCGTCGGTCCACTTTCACTTCGCTGCTCTTCTTGCTCACAACTGCGTTCCTTGTGGTTGAACGAGTCCAACAGACTGCCACCGGACCCGCCTGCATGCGCCCGTGCGAGATGGGCAGGTTTCGCATGCGGTGGTCGCGCGACAGGCTCGATAAGGTTCCACCCGGAGTCAAGCCGATCTCTCCGTGCCGGCTGCCAGCATAGCCCAACCATCGGATGGAGACCTGGTGAAACAACAGCACTGAGGAAAGATAGCCGGTTTTGGCGGAGATTGCGGATCGGGAAGTCCGTGCGGTTTGAAGATTGGTGATTCGCGAGGCGACGGCGCCGATTATGCCGGTTGGAGCGAACCGGCTAGTGGCACCGCAGGACCCTCCAGATGGGAGTGCCTGTTGCCCGGATTTCCCAGTTTCTCTTGTCTCTTTGGCCGTGATTGTTTACTCTGCCGCCGCCTGGGACGCTTCAATCGTGATCTGACGGAAAAAAGGCACCTGGTTGTGAACGAGCGGTGGCAAAACCGGTTTACATGGAGCGGGCTGCTGGCCGCGGTCGGGCTATCGTTGATCGGTTTGGCCGGCTGCCGCGTGGTCGCCGATGGTGAGAACGCGACCGGCGTGAAGCTCTTTCAAGCCGCACAATACGAAGCGGCCATGCAGCATTTCCAAAAGGCGCTGGCTCGCGATCCGCGCAATGCCGATGCCTACTACAACATGGCCTCCACGACACACCAGCTTGGGAAGCTGCGAAAGAACAACGAGCTGCTGCAGCAGGCCGAAGCACTTTACAACCAGTGTCTCGATCACAATCCCGACCATCCGGAGTGCCACCGGGGACTGGCCGTGCTGTTGGTGGAGACGGGACGCAGCGACAGGGCGTTCACGTTGCTGAAGAACTGGGTCATTCGCAGTCCCGAGTCGGAAGATGCTCGCATCGAACTGGCTCGACTCTACGATGAGTTCGGAGACCGTGCCTCAGCGCAGCGCCAGTTGGAATACGCGCTCACCATCAATCCCAAGAGTGCCCGGCTCTTGACGGCCCTGGGACACTTGCGCGAAGAGTCCGGCGATCTGGCGCAGGCGCTGATCAACTACCGTCGAGCGTTGGAGATCAATCCGCAGCAACCTCAGGTGGCCGCTCGAGTCGCCACGCTGCAAAGTCGCCTCGGCAGTTCGGCTCCTCTGAGTGCCGGCGGCACGATGACCGCGGCCGAATCGTGGACACCCAAGTTCTAATGCGGGCATCGCCGCCGTCGTGCGTCCGCACTTCCATGAGGTTCGCAGCGCCCGTCTTTTTGAGGAGGGTTTCGACTGCGCCGTCGCCGATGAGGGCCGTGAAGCCGTTCGCTCCGGGCAGAGCCGGTTCTTAGAGCCGGTGTAACAGTTTAGCCGAATGAAGTAGCCCCGCCGATTGCCGAGTCGTAAGTGCAACTGCCAACTACGCTTGGGACATTCCCTATCCATCACGCTTACCGCAGACGCACGATTTCCATAACCACAGCTGGCAGTTGCTCTTACGACGTGCCAACTCCAGACGGCTAAACAGTTACGAGCCTGTAACAAAACCCGCCGCGCCGTTTTCCGGCCTCGGATGTGTTGCTTGCGGTATGGAGTTTTGTGACAGCCTCTTATTCCTCGCCATCCTCGTCGTAAAACCAGGCGATGGGGACCGAGCGGAATCGGGAGGCGATCCGCCCCGTCGCTTCATCGCGCACGTAGTAACTCATCACCGCCCGCCCCTTGGCGAAAATCAAACTCGTGTAGGCGTACGTGTGCCGGGGATCAGGTTCGAGAACGCGCGGGCGACTCCAGGATCGTCCCCCGTTACGGGAAACGGCCGCGACCAGCGGGGTACGCTTCCCACCGTGGCCAGCTCCTTTCTCGTGGCGGTTGTTCCAGATCAACAGCAGGTCGCCGGTCGATGGAATCGATCGGACCGTCGCCGGTGCTTCGGGTGAGACGACGGCCGAGGGCTGCAAGTCGGTCCACGTTTCCCCTCGGTCTTGCGATCGGCTGGTGGCGATGTGGCCGAGCTGCGTGCGGACGATCATCAGCAGCGAACCGTCCTCGAGTTGCACGACGTCGGGCTCCATCGCGCCGCGGCGGGGATAGTCGAGCCGCGATGCGGACTCGTTCCAAGTCGCCCCCTGATCGTCCGAGTACCAGATGCGCACTTGAAAATGGTTGACCCGCCCCACATCGGAAGTCCACGATGTGGGCACCAACAGTCGCCCGCTTCGCAGTCGCAGCACTCGATCGTTGTTGAGCACGAAATAGCCGCTCCCCGAGGTGACTTGCCGAGGCGGACCGAACGATCGGCCATCGTCGGAGGAGATTCGCAGAAAGACGTGCAAGTCGTCCTTGGCGTTTTTCACCAGATAGAACATGCCCAGTTTCGCGTTGGGCCGCAATGGATCTTCCAGGTATCTCAGCGTGACCGACATCACGTTCCGCTTTCCCACGTTTTCCTGCAAGACCCGCAGGGTATCCCAGATGCGGCCCTGATCGCGGGAGACTCGAGCGACGATGCGGGCCGTGGCGAAGTCGGACCCGCTGCCGAGAAACTGAGTCGTGGCATACAGCAGGCTGCCGTCGGCGCGATGAGCGATCGATCCTTCACTCCACCGTGGCGAAGCGGCATCGGCCGGGTAGACGTCGCTCACGACGATCTGGCGATCCGACAAAGGCGGCGGAGCACTCATCTGCAACAGCGAGTGAGCCGCTCGTATGCGGGCATCGAGCACCGGGTCCTTGAGCATCTCCAGCAGCCGCCGATGGTAGCGCGGGTCGCGCACCTCTCCGGCGAACGTGGCCGCGTAAGTGCGGATGGCTCCGTCTTCCGATCGAAGGTTCTCCAGCAGTCGCTGCTTGCCGGGGTCGTCTCCCAATAGGGCCAGGGCATGATCGATGTAGGCTCGCACCAACGCGTCTTGCGACCGGCTTCTTGCGGCCTGGAGCCGTGGAATGTCGGTCGCATCGCCGACTCGTGCGAGGATCCACGCCGAAATTCGGATCAACTCGTCGGACCGGGATCGTTCGAGTCTCCGTCGGATGAGCGTCAGGGCGGCCGGGTTTCCCCAGCGAGTCAGCGCGGCTGCCACCATCAACTGCCGGCGGGGGTCCGAGTCATCCTCGAGGAGCCGGCGGAATTGGCGGCCATCTCCGATTTCGTTCACTTTGTAGAGGCTTTCGGCCGCATGCGTTCGGCCGTTGGATGTGGGTGAGCCGAGGATCTCCAGCATGATGCCGGCGGCTCGGCGATCGCCGGCTCGAACGAGTTCTCGAGCCAGCCCGCAGCGGTGCCGGTCATCGGTTTCCTTGGCCAATCTCGCTCGGAGCATGGGCACCGCCAGCCGCGGCTGGCCGCCATCGATCAGGCCTTCGGCGGCGTGCATCGCCGGCCAGAAGGCGTCGCCGGCCAGGCCTTGTTTGAGTACTTCCAGGCAGGCGGCCCGTTGTTGGGGCGAGAGTGTGATCGACGTGCGGTCTCTCTGTTGTTGAGCGGCCAGCGGCTTGCCAGCGAGCGGCATGACCAACAAGACGCCGATCAGGGCGGATGCCGTGGTCGAGAGGATGGACTGGCGGCGCGGTCCGAGTGACCGGCGATTGTGGGTGGGCGGGCAGGGGGGTAGGCTGTGGTACTTCATGGCATCGACGACTCGATGGAATGCGAAGGATGGAACAATGCAGCGAGTTTACAACTTCTCGGCGGGCCCTGCGACTCTGCCCCTTGAGGTGCTCGAACGGGTGCAGCGCGAACTGGTCTGTTATGAGGACTGGGGAATGTCGGTTCTGGAGATCAGTCATCGCGATCCGCGTTATGTGGAGATACTGGACGAAACCACCAGTCGCATTGCCAGGCTGCTGGGAGTATCCGACGATTTCGAGATACTTTTCTTGCAGGGCGGATCCCGCTTGCAATTCACGATGATCCCCATGAATCTCCTGACGGCCGGGCCGGCTCAGTACGTACTGACGGGAACTTGGGGGAAAAACTCGCTGGCCGAAGCGAAGAAGATCGGGGCGGTGGAAGTGGCGTGGGACGGCGAGCTCGACGGCTACTCGCGGCTGCCGGCTGCCGAGGAGTGGACGGCTGCCGACGGTGCATCTTATGTTCATATCACTTCGAATGAGACGATCCAGGGCGTGCAGTTCGCCGAGTTCCCCGAGACGGGAGATGTGCCGGTGGTGTGTGATGCGTCGTCCGATTTTCTCTCGCGGCCGATGCCGATGAGTCGGTTGGGACTGGTCTACGCTTGTGCTCAGAAGAATTCGGGGCCCGCCGGTGTCACGCTGGTCGTCATCCGCAAGGAGTTGCTGAAACGCTGCCGCGACGACCTACCGGGTTACCTGAATTACGCCAACCACGCCAAGGCCGGCTCGTTATGGAACACGCCGTCTACGTTTGGAATCTACGTGGTCGGCCTGGTGGCTCGGTGGCTGGAAGAAGAGATGGGCGGCCTGGCGGCCGTGGATCGAGTCAACCGCGAGAAAGCGGCCATGTTGTACGAGATCATCGATTCGAGTGACGGGTTCTACCGGGGGCACGCGCGAGCCGACTGCCGTTCGCTGATGAACGTCACGTTCCGACTCGATTCGCCGGAGCGGGAGGCGTCGTTCCTGGCGGGTGCTCAGGAGCGCGGGATGGTGGCGCTCAAGGGGCATCGCAGCGTGGGTGGAATTCGAGCGTCGATCTACAACGCGATGCCCAGAGCGGGGGTGGAACGGCTGGCCGAGTGGATGGAGGAATTCCGCCGCCGGTCGTGAGCGTTTCGTGCGGCTACGGCTGTTGGAGTTCGGCCAGGAGTTCCTCGGGGATATCGAGATTGGCCGAGACGTTTTGAACGTCGTCGTGGTCGTCGAGGGCTTCCAGGAGTTGCAGGGCCTTGCGGGCGGTGGGGCCGTCGAGTGAAACGGTATCTTTGGGGATGCGGGTGATCTGTTTCGATTCGATGGCGATCCCGGCCGATTCGAGGGCATCGCAGACGCCCATGTACTGGTCCGGCTCGCAGGTGACTTCGTAGCGGCCTCCTTCGGAGCGGACGTCGTCGCCACCGGCTTCCAGGACGATTTCCAGCAGGCGATCTTCGTCGACGGCTTGCCCATCGATCACGATGAGTCCCTTGCGTTCGAACATCCAGGAGACCGAATTGGGGCTGCCCAGTTTGCCGCCGTGGACGTCGAACAGTTTGCGGATTTCGGGTGCGGTCCGATTGCGATTGTCGGTGAGGATATCGCAGAGGATGGCGACGCCGCCGGGGCCGTATCCTTCGTAGAGAACTTCTTCGACGTTTCCGCCTTCCAGTTCCCCGGTCCCCTTCTTGATGGCTCGCTCGATATTGTCCTTGGGCATGCTGGCAGCACGGGCGACGGCGATTGCGGTTCGCAGACGAACGTTGGTGTCCGGATCGCCGCCTCCCATCTTGGCCGCCACCATAATGGCCTTGGACAGCTTGCTCCAGAGTTTGCCCCGCTTGCTATCAACCAGTGCCTTCTTGTGTTTGATTCCTGCCCAGTGGGAGTGTCCGGCCATGATCTACTTCCTCAGGGTGACAAGTGGTTCGGGGAGACAAGGGTTCCTTAGCGGCTCAGCGGGGTTTGCGCCTCGCGAGGGACTTGGAAGCGGACTTGGAAGCGGACTTGGTGGTGGACTTCTTGGCGGTGGAGCTTCGGCCGGCACCTTTCTTGGCCGCCGGAGACTTCTTTCTGGCGGGCGTTTTCTTTGTTGTACGGGAAGAGGCGGATCTTTTCTTACCGGTTTCCGACTTTTCGGAAGAAGCGGCGGTTTTCTTGGTGCGGCTGCCGGTCGACTTGGTGGCCCTTCTTGCAGAGCTTTTCGAACCGGTCTTGGCGGTTGCCGCGTCCGTCTTTTTCTTGGTGCGTTTGGGAAGCCGCTGGCGGGCTTCGGGCTCGATCTTGAGGATGGTGTCGCGAACCTTGGTGGAGAAGGGGGAGCGGCGAAAGTCGGTTCCCAGTTGGTGGATCAGCGAGGCCATTTCCGGGCCTTTGTTCTTGGGGATGGCTCGTTCGAGTCCCGGTGCTCGGCCCGCTTTGGCTTCCGCATCGCTGACAATCCCCAACACGTGTAGGACTTCCAGAACCCCCTGGCTGATGGGGATCGAGTGACCGCCGAGTGCGTGTTGCACGACGTATTGCACGGCGAACGAAGTGGCGCCGTTGATTTTTTGCAACTCGGCTACGGCTTTCCCCTGGTTGATTTTCCGCAGCGGTTCGAGGTCGAAGTTGTATTGGGTTTCGAAGATCGACTGCAGGCATTGGGTCAATCGTGATGCGCTGGCGGCGGCATCACACAGCGGTGCCATCACCTCTTCCAGTTCTCGCACGGAGGTGACGCGGACTTCGTTCCAGTCGAAGTAGAGTTCTTGGAGTCGAGCGAACGTCTCGTCCGCCGCTTCGGGCATCGAGTTTTCCAGGCAGCAGGCGTAGAGCAGGTGTTCCAGGACGGGGCGATCGACCGGGCTGACGGGCTGGTAGGTGGACGCCAGCACCTTGAGCATCTTGTTGATCTTTTGGGAGCGGGTTTGAGTCGCCATGGTGTTGCTCGGAGTCGGGCATGAGTAGGGCAAAACTGCGTCACAGTTGGAACAACGAAACCGTCAGTCGATTTCGCTCGGGGATTCACTGGTCGTATCGGGTGGTGTTCCCGACTGATCCTCGGGAAGGACCTCGCGGAGAATGCGACTCACCTCGATCGACTTCTTCACGCCTTGGTCGAGAACGAACTTCAGGCGGGGAGTATAGCGAGTTTCGATGCGTCGGCCGACCTTCTGTTGCAGGAAACCGGCGGCGTTCTGCAGCCCGGCCAGAACGGTCTTCTGCTGCGGCATGGTTCCCATGACCGAAACGTGGATCTTGGCGTTGCGGAGGTCGGGCGAGACTTCCACGAAGGTGACCGTCACATCGTGGACTCGCGGATCCTTGATCTCCGTGAGGATCGCCATACTGACGACCTCGCGGATCGCGGAAGCGACTTTCAACACGCGGCGGGAGGCGGTCATGGTGTATCCTCGAGGATTGGGAGGGGAGGTGCGAGTACGGGCACGGGTCTACAACGACCGCGCCACTTCAACGATCTTGTAGGCTTCCAGCACATCGTCTTGTTTGACGTCATTGAAACCGGACAGCTTGATACCGCATTCCATGCCTCGAGAAACCTCTTTGACGTCTTCCTTTTCCCGGCGGAGCGAATCGAGTTCGTAGTCGCCGATGACGCGGCTGTCGCGGAAGACGCGAATGCGGCAGCCTCGTTCGATGGTGCCTCGCACCACGTAGCAGCCCGCCACCGCGCCCACGCGGCTGATATGGAAGACCTGCTTGACGATCGCCTGCCCCAGCTCGACCTGCTGTTCTTCGGGCTTGAGTCGTCCTTCAAGCATGGCCTTGATGTCATCGGTCACCTTGTAGATCACGTCGTAACGCCGGATTTCGATCCCTTTTTCGTCGGCCAGCGCCCGGGCTCCCTCGTCCGGAATCACGTTGAAGCCGATGATCACGGCGTCGGAGGCTTGTGCGAGGGTCACGTCGCCGACGGTGATCCCTCCGACGGAGGCCTGCAGGATCTTGATCCGGACCTGAGGATGCTGCAGCTTCTGCAGTTCCTTCTGAATGGCTTCGATCGAGCCGCGGACATCGGCGCGAATGATCAGATTCAGGTGGACGACTTCCTGGTCGTCGCTCACCAATTGACCCTCGGCCAGACGTCGCTGGAAATCCTCGAAGGAGATCCGCGGCGTGATTTCGGACAATGCCCGTTGTCGCAATTGGGCCTCCCGTTCGGCGGCCACGGTGCGAGCCACGGAGATGTCGTCCAGCACGACGAACGGCTCGCCCGCCTCCGGCGCCTCTTCGAAACCGGTAGCGTTGACCGGCTGCGACGGTCCGCACTCCTTCAATCGCCGCTTGGGATTGAGCGTGTCGTATAGTGCCTTGATGCGTCCGTACGTGGTGCCGCAGACGACCACATCGCCGACTCGGAGCGTTCCGTTCTTCACGATGAGTTTGGCGATCACGCCTCGGCCCGCTTCCTGTTCGGCTTCCAAACAGGTCCCCACCGCGGGACGATCGGGATTTGCCTTGAATTCGTGGAGTTCGGCCACCGCCAAGATCGTCTCCAGC
>JALSIV010000059.1 GCA_026989685.1 Pirellulaceae bacterium
GCGCGACAAAGTGCGCCGGCTCAAGGTCACGACGGTGTGCCTCGAGCATGGGAAGAAAGACCCCAATCCGCGGATGAAGTACACGATTGTCCCGATCGAGAAATTCACCAAGAAAAAAGAGGTCGCGGAGTTGTGCAAGCTGCTCGGTACGGGGCGCATCAACCGCGATGCGGCTCAAGCGGCCGCCTGGCATTTCACCGACAACATGAGCTGGCGCGAGTTGGCCAACAAGGTCGGCGTCGTTCACCTCAACGGCATGCGCGAACCGTTTTTCTCGCCCCAGGAGATTGCTGTGGGAATGAGGCTGGCGAGCTACTGTCGGCAGCGAGTCGAAATGACGGAGAAGCGGGAGCGGAGCTTGAGTGAAGGTGGATCGCTCAGTCAGGAGCGTTAGAGCCTGCCACAAGACTCCATGCTGCCAGCAACACGCCCGAGGCCGGAAAGCGGCGCGGCGGGTTTTGTTACAGGCTCTTAGAACTCCGTCTGGACTCCACACGGCATCCTTCAGGCTTTGGAGGGTGCCGATTTGTTTTGGCATCATGCCGCGTGGTATTCGCGCGACACCCATGTGCGCAGTTGAGCTTCGGCGCGCCGGCACCGGGCTTCCATGGCTTCCAGATCGCGGCGAAGCTCATCCATCTGAGCCTGCAGATCTTCTTCTTTGCGCCGAAGTTGCAGCGCACGCTCGGCCTGTTCGGCTTCCCGCTTGCGGAGCCATTGGACGAGCGATTGTCGGCGGTCGGCCAGTTCGAGACTCCGACTTTCAATGCGCTCGAGTAGTTCCAGCAGCTCTTGCTCCTGCTGTTGCCGCTGCTGGAGTGACCATTGCAGCTCGGCATCCAACTGGGCTCGCAACGCGGCAATCAGTTGCGTCTGCTGCGGTGACACAATCCCCTTGCGCAGGCGGCTTTCGGCGGCTTCCCATGCCAGGCGCTGCTTGAGTACGTCGGTCTGGTAGACGTGCAGGTCTGCTTCCAGTTGCTCGAGTGCCGCGCGGCGACTTTCCAGTTCTTCGGCTCGTTCCGCGAGCCGCTGTTTCCATGCCAGGAGTTTTCGGCGTTCGCCCGACCATTTTTCCACCCAATCGATGCGGCGCTGCCTCAGCCGGCTCTCCCACGCCTCGCGGTATCTCCGATGACGTTCCCGTTCCCGTTCGAGGTTTTCGGCCTGTTCGGTCAGTGTTCGCTCAATGGCCGACAGGCGCTGCAGTCTCTGGCTGTTCTCGGCTACGGTCCGTGAATTCCGCTCCTGCCGGAGATTCTCCGATTCGTTTTGCTTGGAGTGTTCCTCGCAGAGTTGTTGTTCCAGTGACGCGACCCGCTGCTCCAGTCGGCGTTTCTCGGCGTCCCATGTCTGCTTTTGTTGTTCGGCCTGTTCTCGAGCCGCACGAGCCGCCTGGGCTTCCCGCTGGAGTTCGGCCTGAAGGTCTGCCTCGTGCCGCCGCTGTTCTTCCCGTTGGTTTTCCAGCGCATGGACGGTCCGGGTCAGTTCCGCGGCCATTTCCGCCAACCTGGTCTCCTGGTCTTCCAGCGTCCGCTGCTGCTCTTGAAGCCGCAACCGTTCCTTGCGGCGTTCCCGGTCTAGTGCGGCAAACTCGGCGTTGAGTTCCTCCTGCTGTCGACAAAGCTCGCGATGGCGGTCGTGAAGACGCTGAGCCAACTGCGCCAGTTGACGCCGGTCGAGTTCACTCACGTCGGGAACATCGGTTTCGCCTGTCGGTTCGCCGGCACGTTGAGGCAGGGGATGGGCGGCGTCCACGCGAACGGAGGAGACCGGATCGGCACCGGCGGCCGCTGCCGGCGGACCAGAGTGATTCGACTGCGTGCTGGTTTGCGACATCGTCGTCTTCTCGCGGAGAAATCGGCGTACGAGCGGGTCGCCCTGACCGCAGACTCTCGCCAATCCCTACAATCGTCGCGTTCGGCGATGTCCCATGAGGAAAAAGATCCGCTGGCGACGATTTGCCTTCAAGTCGGTCGTCTGCCATGATGAACTCCGGTCCGGTTTTACCCCTTTCCCTCGTTTCCCACGTTTCCCGCGTTACGGAGATTTCCTCAATGATGGCGATTGGACCCCGCTGGCCCTTCTTCAACGCCTTTGTCAGGACGCGCTGTCTGGATACCCGTTGCCCCAAGAGAGGGCGGCTCGGCAGGTTGCCGGATTCAACGGGGGGGCGGGTGATGCTGATCGGCATCACCTTGATACTCGCCACGCATCTGGGAGCTGACGAGACGAGTGTGCCTCGATTCCGACCGCTGTTCAATGGCAAGGATCTCAGTGGTTGGGTCAATGTCAACACGGCGGAAGACACTTGGAAGGTCCGAGACGGCTTGCTGGTGTGTAGCGGCAAACCGATCGGCGTCATGCGATCGGAGAAGCAGTACGAGAACTTTGTGTTGCACATCGAATGGCGCCACATGGAAGCCGGAGGCAACTCGGGTGTGTTCGTTTGGAGCACCGCCAAGGTTCCGCAAGGGCGCCGGCTTCCCGACGGGGTCGAAGTGCAGATGCTCGATTTGGAGTGGGTCCCGCTCCATCGCCGCAAGGACGGTACGTTGCCGCCGATCGCCTATGTGCATGGCGAGTTGTTCGGCGTGGGTGGTGTCAAGATCACACCGGAGAATCCCCGCGGCGTTCGCAGCAAGTCGATCGAGAACCGCTGCAAGGGGAAAGGCCAGTGGAATGTCTATGACATTGTGGCCGTGGACGGCAACATCAAGTTGTCGGTGAACGGAAAGTTCGTCAACGGGATTCGCGATGCCACGCAGCGCAAGGGCTACTTGTGCCTGGAATCGGAAGGATCGGAGATCCATTTTCGCAACATTCAAATCATGGAGCTCCCGCCGTCGGCGCATCCCGCGGACACGAAGACGTCTTCCGTTTCGCAGGCCGATGCCGCGGAAAAGCTTCCCGAGGGACATTCGCAACATGGCGAGGCCTTCAATGAGGGACCTCGGCAGAAGGCCTACTTGATGGGAGGCACGGGCAACGTTCATTTTTCCCCGTCCACCAAACATCCGGAAGCCCGCAAGTTCATTCTGCAGGGACTCGGCCAGTTGCACGGCTTCTGGTATTTCGAAGCCGAGCGGACCTTTCGACAAGCCGCCATGCTCGACCCCGACTATGCTTTCTCTTATTGGGGCATGTCGATGGCCAACGTCAATAACGAGAAGCGAGCCAAAGGTTTTATCGAAGAAGCCCTGAAGCGGATTTCCCACGCCAGTCCTCTGGAGCGAGCGCTGATCGAGGCGCACGCCGAGTTTCTCCGGGGGAAGAAGCATGAGCGAGCCAAGCGTTACGCCGAGTCGATGCAAGGCATCGTCGAGCGGTTTCCCGACGAAATCGAACCCAAGGCATTCTTGGCTTACTTGCACTGGAAGTACAAGAAGGATATCCAAGCCAAGCCGGAGGAGACCGACCGGATCATTCGAGAAGTTCTGAAGGTGGAACCGATGCACCCGGTCCATCACTATCGAATCCACTTGTGGGACTACATCGACCCGAAGAAGGCACTCGATTCGGCCGCCAAATGCGGGCCATCGGCTCCCGCCATCGCTCACATGTGGCATATGCCCGGACACATCTACTCGCGACTCAAGCGGTACGCGGACGCCTGCTGGCAGCAGGAAGCCTCGGCCCGCGTCGACCATGCTCACATGATGCGGGACCGCGTGATGCCGGATCAGATTCACAATTTCGCTCACAACAACGAATGGTTCATCCGCAACATGATCTTTGTCGGTCGCTGGCGCGACGCACTCGACTTGGCAAAGAACATGACCGAATTGCCTCGGCATCCGTCGTACAACACGTTCAAAAAACGCGGCAGCGCCTGGTACGGCCGGCAGCGACTTTTGCAGGTGCTGCGCAGCTATGAACTGTGGCCGCAATTGATCGCACTGGCCGACCAGCCCTATCTCGAACCGACCTCCGATCCGCTGCTGCAAATCGAGCGGCAGCGGTATCTGGGCGTCGCACTGGCCATGACCGGCCGGCTCGATCGGGCTCGCCAAACCCGAGACACCCTGCAGCGGCGCGCGAAGTCGCTGCAAGCTCAAGTCGAGCAGGAGCAGCGGAAGCGAGGAAACGCCTCCGACAAGAAACCGGCCGATCGCAACCAGAAACCCGAGAAGGCGAAGGACGCGGCGCAGAAGGTCGCTGCAGCGCCCAGCTCGAAGAAGGTCAAGTCCAAACCGACCCCCAGTCAGACTCGGCTGAAGAAGACGAAACAGGCAATCGCCGCCATCGAGGGATACCTGGCGTGGCAAGCCGGTCAGTGGGACGCAGCGCGCCACCAACTGAAGCAGTCCGGTGAAGACGCTCTGGTGCTGGCGAGGCTCGATTCCTTGGCGGGAAAGCACGACGACGCCGTCGCGGCGATCGCCAAGTTGGTGAAACAGCGCGAAAACCAGGTGTTGCCGTTGGGGCTGCAAGTCGAGATCCTGTTTCGAGCCGATCGCGTCAAGGAGGCTCGTCAGGCATTCGAAAAACTCCGCTCGATTTCCGGATCGATCCAACCAGGCGCACCTCCATTGGCGAGATTGGACACCATTGCCGAGAAGCTGGGGTTTCCCAAGAACTGGCAGGTTGTGCAGCCGTTGGCGGCCGACTTGGGAACTCGAGTTCCACTCGACTCCCTGGGGCCGTTCCGCTGGTCGCCCCGGCCGGCTCCCCCGTGGAGTCTCTACAACACGCATGGAAAGTCCTTTTCGCTGGCGCAATTCCGAGGCAAACCGGTGATCGTGATCTTCTATCTCGGATTTGGTTGCCTCCACTGCGCCGAGCAGCTTCAGGCGTTCGCGCCGATGGCCGCCGAGTTTCGCCGGCACGGTATCGAGTTGATCGCGGTGAGTACCGACAATCGTGAAGACTTGAAGAAGTCGATCGACGACTACCCTGGGGGAATGCCGTTCCCAATCGTTTCCGATGCCAAACTGGACGTGTTCCGCTCGTATCGCGTCTATGACGACTTTGAACAGACGCCGCTCCATGGTACGTTCCTGATCGATGCGAGGGGCAACGTCCGCTGGCAGGACATCAGTTATGAACCGTTCATGGATCCGAAGTTCCTGCTCAACGAATCGCTGCGACTGTTGAACCAGCAACATGGCAGCGGTTGGGGAGCGGCTTCTTCGAGCCAACGACCGGCCCGTTCCTAACGCGGGCTGCGCCCGCAAGGCTAGAGGCGGGAGACCGGAGGCCGCAGGGATGGTGGTGACAACCGAAAGCCAGTGCCCGATGCGTGCACGGCGCGCAGATGTTGCCAAGTAAGAGGCTGTCACGAAAATCCATGTCGCAAGCAACACGCCCGAGGCCGGAAAGCGATGCGGCGGGCTTTGTTACAGGCTCGGAGACTCGAATCGACGACCGACCACGGATTATCGGCTGCCAACCATGCCACTTCGATTGATGCAGATCGCTCTGCCCAAGCAGGCCGACGGCAAGGCGGAAAAGCTGTTGGAAGGGAGGGAGATCGTCGGCGTCTGGGAAGATCCCCGCGAGAAGACTCGCAAGGTCATTCAGGTGCTCGTGCCGGCCGACGAAG
>JALSIV010000060.1 GCA_026989685.1 Pirellulaceae bacterium
ATCCCTGCTACGTCTCGCGACTGCCGTCCTGATGGAAGTCGACGAGGAATGGCAGACCCAAAAGACGTATCTCTCCATGAAATCTGCGTGACCCGATGGCTGAGACCGGTCCCCTTTTTGCAGAAACGATGTTGCACTATCAGCCAGTTGACACGGACAGAGGTGGGCGATGGGAACGAGGGGTTCCCAGTGCATCGATCGTGATTGGTTTCTTCGGGCCCGCCCGTGGGCCGCCCCTTGCCAGATCGGCCATCGGCGGCTATGATAGCTCAGAGTGATATTGAGAATGAATATCATTTTCGGCGTGCGGCCCTGTGAGGTTGCCGTACGATTTGGGACAAGAGGTGCTTCGATGGCGATGGGTGTCGATAGTATTCCGCTGGAGTGGCTTCGCAGCGGCGAGCGAGCAACGGTGGCCGCCGTGTTGGGGGGTAGTGACGAAAGTCGACGGGTGGTTGAGCTGGGCTTTCAAGAGGGGGCGACGGTGGAGATGGTGCGGCCGGGCGAGCCGTGTATTTTGCGAATCGACGGAGCCAAGTTCTGTTTTCGTCTGACCCGATCGTGCCGCATCTTGGTCGAGCGAACGTAGGGCAGCGATGGTGTCGGTAGAGGCGGAGCCGAATGCAGTGGGCTAGCGGAGCGGCCGAGCGAGGACGTGGGCGATGTCCGGACTGGATCGACTGACGCTGGGTCAACGGGGGCGGGTCCGAGTCGTGAGCGGAACGGACGCGGTGAGTGTCCGGTTGTTGGAGATGGGCGTGACTCCCGGGGTGGAACTCAAGCTGGTGGGGAAAGCTCCGTGGGGGGATCCGCTGGAGTTCGAGTTGCGCGGTTATCGTCTGAGTCTGCGGCGCAGCGAAGCGGCGCGAGTCGACATCGAGCCGATCGAGTGAGGGGGGCGGCGATGGGGGACTCGCCAGGGGGTGCCGGTCGAACGGTCGTGTTGATCGGCAATCCCAACACGGGCAAGTCGACTCTATTTACGGCCCTGTGCGGCGTGCGGCAGCGGGTGGGCAACTATCCCGGCGTAACGGTTGAAAAGAAAGTGGGGCGATTTCGGGTTGACGGGCAGGCGGTCGACCTCGTCGATCTTCCCGGCACCTACAGCTTGGCGCCTCGCTCGCCCGACGAAGCCATTGCCGTCGATGTGTTGCTGGGACGGCAGGCGGGAATTCGACTGCCCGATGTGATCTTGTGCATCGTCGACGCGTCGAATCTCGAACGGAATCTCTATCTGGTCAGCCAGTTGCTGGAACTGGAACGCCCCCTGGTGATAGCGCTCAATATGACGGACGTGGCCGAGGCAGCCGGCGTTACGATCGACGCACCACGATTGTCCAAGCGGCTGGGTGTCCCCGTCGTTCCGTTGGTGGCTCATCGGAGAACGGGAATCGATCAGTTGCGGCGAACCGTCGAGCGTATGCTTACGTCGGGACCCGACGATGCCGCGTCCGGTCCTCGCCCTTTTCCCGAGGCGTTCTATCGCGAGTTGGACGAGTTGGCGGAGGAATTCGAGAGGCGGGTGGGGGAGCGTCCGCCGCGGTTCTTGCTGGAGCGCCTGTTGCTCGATCAGGGGGGATATCTGGAACAGGGCTGGCAGCCGGCCGCGGATCCCGACATTCACCGAGCGGTCGAGTCTTCGCGCAGGCGTCTGGCTGAGGCCGGCTATCCGGTGCCGGCCGTGGAGGCGATGAGTCGCTACGACTGGGTCGGCCGGGTGCTTGAGGGAGTGGTGCGGCGATCGGATGAATCGCGTTCACCCTGGAGTGATCGGCTCGACCGGATTCTGACGCATCGTTTGCTGGGCACGCTGATTTTCGCGGCGCTGATGGTGGCCGTGTTTCAGGCGATTTTCTCCGGCGCAAGTTGGCCGGCCGATCGAATCGACGAGGGGATCGGCTGGTTGCAGAACCAATTGACGGCGCGGATGGCCGAGGGTCCGTTCACTTCGTTGTTGGCTGACGGAGTGGTGGCCGGTGTCGGCGCGGTACTCGTGTTTCTGCCTCAGATCGTCATCTTGTTCGTCTTTCTGGCGATTTTGGAAGATTGCGGGTATATGGCTCGAGCCGCCTTCCTGATGGACCGCCTAATGGCCGCCGTGGGACTCAACGGCAAGGCCTTCATTCCGCTGTTGTCGTCGTTTGCCTGCGCGGTGCCGGGCATCATGGCGACGCGCGTGATCGAAAACCGGCGAGATCGGTTGACGACGATTCTGGTGGCACCGCTGATGAGTTGTTCGGCTCGACTGCCCGTTTATGTTCTCCTAACGGCAGCCTTTATTCCGCCGACCCGATTGATGGGAAGCTGGTTCCAGTTGCAGGGACTGGTGATCGCATCGATGTATTTTCTCGGGATCCTCACGGCCATGGTCGCTGCTTGGTGTTTTCGCCGGTGGTTGTTTCCCGGAGAGACACCGCCATTGGTGATGGAGTTGCCGCCTTACAAATGGCCTTCCTTGCGAGTCGTGGCGGTGCGGGTGACGGAGCGAGCCGGTTCGTTTGTGAAGCGCGCCGGCACGATGATTCTGGCCGTAACCGTGCTGGTCTGGGCTGCCGCCTCGTACCCGCGATCCCCGGCCCAGATCGCTCGGATCGAGCGCGCCTACGAAACGCGCATTCGCGCCGAACGGGCCAAACAGCCGCCCGCAAGTGCTGCGGGGGAGGACGCGGCTGCTCGGCGGATGATCGAGGAACTCGAGCATCGGCGGGACGCCGAGATCCAAGCGACGATATTGCGAGGAAGCGTGCTGGGCCGAATCGGGCAAGCGATCGAGCCGGTTGTCCGCCCGCTCGGCTGGGACTGGCGCATCGGATGCGCCGTCGTCGCTTCTTTCCCGGCTCGCGAAGTCGTGATCGGCGCCATGGGAGTGATCTATAGTCTGGGTGAAGATCAGCAGGAAGATTCACGGTCTCTGCAGGAGACGTTGCGCACCGTGACGTGGGAAGGGACGAATCGGCGGGTGTTCAGTATTCCGGTGGCCCTTTCGCTGATGGTTTTCTTCTCGCTGTGCGCTCAGTGCGCGGCGACACTGGCGGTGATGCGGCGCGAGACCAACAGTTGGCGCTGGCCCGTTTTCGCTTTCACGTATATGACATCGGCTGCCTACCTGGCCGCTCTGGTTACTTACCACGGCGCCCGCTGGTGGCTCGGATAGAGACGGAAAAGGTCCTCCCACGAATAGCGCTTCATGGAAATGCTGCAAGCCATTTTGACCCTTGCCGCCGTGATCCTGGCCGGCCTCTACGTGCTTCGTCAGGCGCTGACGCGCGACGGTTGCACCGGTTGTTCCGGCCGCTGCTCATCCGGTAGCGACTTGGTGCCGTTGTCGGCCATCGAGAACCCAACCGACTCGGCGCCGCTATGCGAAACTCCTCTCACGACGCCCGTCCAACAAAGATGATCCCCACTCGCCCACTCGCCATTTCCCATTTCCCATTTTTCATTTTTCATTTTTCATTCTCTCGTACAGGAACTCGCACTCTTCCAACCGGGTTCCCCGTTCGTCGCTGACGGCGAACTTGGCCGGTCCCCACAGCGAGACGCCGGCGTGGCGGCCCTGTTTGTCGAGCAGGTAGAACTTGAGGTCGAAGATGGGGCGGCCCTGGTCGTCGAGCAGGTCCTTGCGTTTGGTGTGTTGGGCGATGCGGCGGCAGGTGGCGATGCCGGCATCTTTGGGAGTCATGCCGCCTCGCATCAGTTCGACGGCGAGGAAGCTGGCCAGGTTTTGCAGGTTGGCTTCGCCCCGGCCGGTACTGCCGCAGGAACCGACTTCGTTATCGACGTAGAGTCCCGCGCCGATGATGGGCGAGTCGCCGACTCGGCCGGGGATCTTGAACGCCAGTCCGCTGGTGGTGGTCGTACAGCAGATATCGCCTTGGGCGTTCATTCCCGAGCAGTGGATGGTACCGGTGGGGCGAACGAACTTGCGGACGGTTCGGCCGGCGACTTGGAAGGATCGCGTGTGTTGTTGGAAGAACCGGCCGACTTCGGCGTCGGCCGGTGGTGCCAGCCAATCGTCCTGGTCGGAGAGGTTTTGTTTCCAGTGGAGCCAGATCTTGCGGGCTTTTTCGGTGAGCAGATTCTCTTCCTTGAAGCCTTGGACGCGAGCGAACTGGCGGGCGCCTTCGCCGACCAGCAGCACGTGGTCGGTGGTTTGCAGCACGCGCAGGGCGACTTGAGCGGGGTGGCGGATGCCGCGCAGCGCGCCGACCGCGCCGGCGCGGTGCAGGGGACCGTGCATCACGGCGGCATCGAGCTCGACGATACCCAGTTCATTGGGGAGTCCTCCGTATCCGACACTGGTGTCGTCGGGATCGGCTTCCACGATGGCGACGCCTTGCACGACGGCTTGCAGCGGATCGACGCCTTTCCGCATCAGCTCCACGGCCCGCTTGGTGGCCGCCATCCCGTTGGCGGAGGAGACCGCCTTGATGGGGAAGCGGCCTTCCGGTGGCAGGGCGCGAGGAGCCGGTCGATCATCGGCGACCGGGCCGTCGCTGCCGGGGGCATGATCGGCCAGGAGCGGCAGGGCGGCCAGGCCGCCCGATGCGGCCAGAAACGTTCTTCGCGGAAAGTGGGACATGGCGCCGGTTCCTTGGTAGGAGTGCTTGGTGTTTCAGCATTCGACCAGCACCAGGATACCAAGGACTCGCGCCGGGTCAATCACCGTCCTTTTTTTCCAACACTTCCTTGACGAGAGCTCGCAGTTCGTCGAGTTGTTTCTCGATGCGGTCGAGTCGCCGCTCGAGTTGACCGGCGGTTGCCGATCGGCGAATCCGATCGGCGTAGGCCCGTGCTTCGCGGCCGCGCTCCACCGCTTCCCGTCGAGATTGCTCGGCACGCTCGTACAGCCCTTTCAACTGTTTTTGCAGTTGTCGGTACATGGGTAGTTCATTGGGATGTTGTACGCGCTTCTCGATTTCTTCGAGCTGTCTTCGGATTCGGCGGCGCATCTGTTCTGCCATCTTGCGCTGTTGTTCGAGTCGACGCATGACGTCGGAGGCGCTCGGCTCGTCGTCGTCGTCGGCGACTTTTTCCTTGACGGTTGCTTCGATCTTATCATCGATGGTCACGTCGACATCGGCTTCGACCTCGATCTTGCCTCCGGGGAGGATCCGCATCAGTTGTGACGCGATGCCCTTGGGCAGCACGACATCTTCTTTGCCCGCTTGCTTGCGGATCACCTTGTAGCGCTTTCCATCGAGGCCGACGAATTCCAGTGTGACCTCGACTCGCTTTTCTGCTTGCTCGCCGTCTTTGGTATGAGCATGTGTGTGGGTGTGGGTTTGCTGGCGCGTATGGCGATCGGTGTTTTGCTGCTGTTGTGCGTTGGAAGTCGAGTCCGAGTCCTTCTTGGCGGCGCCATCTTTCTTGGCGTCCTCATCCTCTTGGACAACGATGATGATGCCATCGTGTTTGAGTTGATCGAGTTGGACCTCGGCCTTGCCATCGACTTTCATCAACAGGACGCGCACTTCGCGTTGATCTCCTTTGGGAATCCGGAGGACCTTCACTTTGGCTCCA
>JALSIV010000061.1 GCA_026989685.1 Pirellulaceae bacterium
CCTCACACCTCACACCTCACACCTCACACCTCACACCTCACACCTCACACCTCACCCTTCACCCTTCACCCTTGCCCGCTCACCAGAGAATCGGCTAAGGTGACGCGCGATCCTGCTCGGGTAGTCGCACCCCTCGTCTCGGTGCCCCGGTAGAGGGATCCCGCCGCCCTATGACTCGGACCATCGCCACCATGCCCACGGTCATCCTGCCCGACGGTTCCCGCAAATCGTACGACCACGATGTGCCTCTCGCGCAAGTCGCCGCCGATATCGGTCCGGGGCTCGCCAGAGCCGCACTGGCCGCCGTCATCGACGACCAGATCGTCGGCCTCGATTACGTCCTCACCGGCGACACCGAAGTCCGCGTACGTTTTCTCACCAAGAAGGATCCCGAAGCCCTCTCGGTCCTCCGCCACTCGTGCGCTCACGTGATGGCACGCGCCGTGATGCGGCTCAAACCCAATGTCCGCTTGGCGTTCGGCCCCACCGTCGAGGGCGGATTCTACTACGACTTCGACCTGGATGAACCACTGACCGAAGACGATTTTCCCGCCATCGAAGCCGAGATGAAGCGGATCATTCAGGCGGCCGAGCCGTTTGAGCGAATCGAAGAGCCTCGCGAAAAGGCGCTGGAAATCTGCAAGAGCCTCTGCCAGCCCTATAAGGTCGAACATATCGGCGAGGGACTGGCCGAACACGAAACGGTCTCGTTCTATCGCCAGGGAGAGTTCATCGACCTGTGCCGAGGACCTCACGTACCCACCCCGAAGGCCATCGGCGCGTTCAAATTGCTCTCCATCGCCGGCGCCTACTGGAAGGGAGACCAGTCCCGCGAACAACTCCAGCGACTCTACGGCACCGCCTTCTTCACGCAAAAGGAGCTCGATGCCTACCTTGAGCAACTCGAAGAGGCCAAGCGCCGCGACCACCGAGTCCTCGGCAAGAAACTCGAACTGTTCACCATCAATCCGCTGGTCGGTTCGGGACTCATCCTCTGGCTCCCCAAAGGCTCGGTCGTGCGCGGCGAACTGGAAAAGTTCATCCGCGGCGAACTGGAAGACCGCGGCTATCTCCCCGTCTATACGCCTCACATCGGACGCATCGAACTCTATCAGACTTCCGGACACTACCCGTACTACAAGGAGAGCATGTTCAGCCCGATCGTACTGGAAGAAGACGAGCAGTACCTGCTCAAGCCGATGAACTGCCCTCATCACATCATGATCTACCAGTCGCGGCCTCGCAGCTACCGCGAACTCCCCTTGCGGCTGGCCGAGTTCGGGACGGTCTATCGCTATGAACAGTCGGGCGAGCTTTCCGGCATGACGCGCGTCCGCGGGTTTACCCAAGACGATGCCCACATCTTCTGCACCGACGAGCAAGTTGAAGAAGAGTTCCTCAGTTGCCTCAACATGACTCAGTTCGTACTGGAAACTCTGGGGCTGACCAACTATCGCGTGCGGCTGGGCTTCCACGATCCGTCCAGCGACAAGTATGTCGGCGACAAGGGAGCCTGGCGGGAAGCCGAAGCCGCTCTGGTGCGCGTCTGCAAAAAGCTGGGACTGGAAGCGGAGCCGGAGGAAGGAGAAGCCGCCTTCTACGGACCCAAGGTCGACTTCGTGGTCACGGATTGCATCGGCCGCGAGTGGCAACTGGGCACCGTGCAACTCGATTACAATCTGCCCAGCGAACGCCGGTTCGACCTCGAGTACATCGGCAGCGACAATCGGCCTCACCGCCCGGTGATGATCCACCGCGCTCCCCTTGGTTCTCTCGAGCGATTCATGGGTGTGCTGATTGAGCATTTCGCCGGCGCCTTTCCACTCTGGCTGGCCCCCGAACAGGCTCGAGTCCTCGTCGTCAGTCAAAAGTTCGAGGAATACGCTCGCCAAGTCGAGCGGCAATTCAAGCAGGCCGGACTGCGCGTTCGCGGCGACTACCGTTCCGAGAAGATCGGCGCCAAGATCCGAGACGCTCAAATGGAGTACGTCCCCTATATGCTCGTGGTCGGTGGCCGCGAAGTCGAACAGGGAACGGTCGCCGTGCGCGATCGCATCGAAGGGGACCTAGGAGCCATGCCCGTGCAGGACGCCATCGTCAAGCTGCAGGAAGAGACTCGAGCCCGTACGGTGCGGCAGACGTTCACTTCCAGCGTCGGCCTGGGCGACCGAGGAACACGAAACGCCTATTAGGAACGCACTCATGCCCCAAGAACGGTCCCCTTTCCAGAAACGCATCGTCCGCAACTATTACCAGAACCGGGGAGCCATCGCGCTGCAGCGGGCGCACGAGTTGGTCACCGAACTGTACCTCTCCACTGGAAAGAAGCGCCAACGCCATTGGGAACATCTCGTCACCCACCTCAGGGCACTCGGCATGTCGCCGACGCAGATCGACCATCTGCGAGCCGCCGACAACCCGGAACTCGTGGCGAGAGCTCTGCAAAACGTGGAGAAATAGCATAAGGCGGGAGGCGGGAGGCGGGAGGCCGGAGGCTGTAGGCGTGGTAGTGACAACCGAAAGCCAATAGAAGATGTGCGCACAGCGCACAGAGGTTACGAAGTCACAGTCTCGCTGTCCCAATGGTTGGTTGATCGAAGCGGCTGTTCTATCATGAGTACAGACAAGGGACCGGCGATTTGCGCGGGCAAGTCGCCGTGAACGACGATTCGCGGTCCCAGGAGTCGAGGGAACGGCTCGACAACTCGAAAGCCCCGCTTCGATGGACGATGCACGCTGGCAGGATGAGTCCCGGCGCGAGTTCTTTCGTCTCTGCCTGGTCCCCGGTGTGGGTCCGATCTTGCGAGAACGGTTGCTGGCGGTCTTCGGCAACGCCCCGGCCGTGTTTCGTCAATCCCCGCAGTCCTTGTCTCAAGTAAACGGGATCGGTCCCAAGACCGTGGCCGCCATCGCGTCCGCTCGCACGAGCGTCGACATCGACGAAGAACTCGGCCGCTGCCGAGAACACGGTATCGGGATCGTATTGCAAACCGACAGAGACTACCCTTGTCGACTACGAGAAATCCCGGCAGCGCCGGGCGTGCTGTTCTATCGCGGACGTTGGAACAGGGAGGACGAGATGGCCATCGCCATCGTGGGCACTCGCAACGCCACTTCCTACGGCCGCCGTCAAGCCGAACGCTTCGCGGCCGCCCTGGCGGATCGAGGCGTCTGCGTGGTCAGCGGGATGGCTCGAGGCATCGACGCGGCCGCACACCGAGCCTCGCTGGCTCGCGACGGCCGCACCATCGCCGTTTTGGGAAGCGGGTTGCTGCGAGTCTATCCGCCCGAGCACCGCAAGCTGTTCGAGGAGATTGCCGAGCGTGGCGTGGTCGTTAGCGAATACGCGCCGCTGCGACCGCCGATGAGCACCACCTTTCCGCAGCGAAACCGCATCATCTCGGGACTATCCTGGGGAGTCCTGGTCGTCGAAGCGGCTCGCCGAAGCGGAGCCCTGGTGACCGCTCGCCATGCCATCGAACAGAACCGCGAAGTGATGGCCATTCCCGGCCCCATCGATACCGGCTCGTTCGCCGGCTGCCACCGCCTGCTGAAAGACGGGGCGCAACTCGTGGAAACCCCCGAGGAGATCCTCGAATTGCTGGGGCCGCTGCCCCGAGTCGCCGATCATCGGGGGCGGTCGCTCCACCGCCCCGCCGAACTGAATTTGACCCAGCAGGAGCGAGGCGTTCTCGACACGATCGGAGCCGAGCCGACCGCCGTCGATGTGGTGATCGCCGCCAGCGGCCTCCCGGCTCCTCGAGTCCTGGCCACGCTGAGCGTCCTGGAGATGCGCAACCTGGTGCAACGGGTCAGCGGACAGTTCGTGGTGCGACGCTAGCCGGTTGGGAGAACCGACCACGATTGCTATCATGGTGCAGCGAGTTGGTGAGGGGAAACGAGACGGTACGGACGGAGGAGAAAGGAGAAAAACGAAGATGGCAGACAAGTTCGATCCATACCGAGAATCGCTGGTGCTGGAGACGGAAACGGTTTGGCCGGACGACCTTCCTGAAATGAACGAAAAGGAGAAAGCCCGGATCGCCGAAGCACTCCACCAAGATCCGGCCTCGTGCGCCCACCTGGAGTATGAGCGACTCCATACGGGGTTCTGCCGCCGAATCACGGTCACGGCTGACGACATCGCGCGAGTCTCCGCCAATGCTTGAACGAGTCCGCGTCGAGCTCCAGGAACGAAGCTACGATATCTGGATCGGCGACGATCTGCTGGGTCGCGTGTGCGAGTTCTTCGAACCGCTCGAATGGCACCACCTGGTCGTCGTCGCCGATGCGCATGTCGCCGGACTCTACGGGGAACCGCTGCTGGAACAACTCGAGCCGGACGGGCGGGTCGACCTGATTCAGGTTCCGGCCGGCGAATCGAGCAAATCGGTGGAGCAGGCCAACCGGTTGTGGGAAGCGCTGCGAGCGCTCAGAGCCGATCGACGCTCGACGGTCGTCGCGCTCGGCGGCGGCGTGATCGGAGACTTGGCCGGATTCGTGGCCGCCACCTACGCCCGCGGTCTGCGTTTCGTTCAACTGCCCACCACCTTGCTGGCTCAAGTCGATAGCAGCGTGGGCGGCAAGACCGCGGTCAATCTGCCGACGGCCAAGAATATGGTGGGGGCCTTCTGGCAGCCGGAGCTGGTATTGATCGACGTGAGCACACTCGAGTCGCTGCCGGACCGCGAGTTCCGAGCCGGGCTGGCGGAAGTCGTCAAGTACGGAGTCATCATGGATGCTCCGCTGTTCGAGTTTCTCGAGGAGCATGCCGACTCGATCGCCGCTCGGGATCGGCGGACCTTGATCACCGTGGTGCGCCGCTGCTGCCAACTCAAGGCCACCGTCGTATCCGAAGATGAACGCGAAACGACGGGGCGGCGAGCCATCTTGAACTACGGCCACACGTTCGCTCACGCTTTTGAAGCAACGGCCGGGTACGGCGAACTGTTGCATGGAGAAGCCGTGGCGATCGGTATGATGTGTGCGGCTCGCGCTGCCTGCGAACTGGGGCGTGTGAACGATGACTTCGTCCATCGGCAGCAGCGTTTGCTCGGGCGACTGGGGCTTCCTACGATGTTGCCCCACCCAATCGAATTGAACCAAGTCCTGTCGGCCACACTGCGTGACAAGAAGGTCGAAGCGGGGAGGCTGCACTGGGTGTTGCCGACTCGATTGGGAGCAGTCGAGCGAATTTCCGGCGTCGACCCGGCCGTTATCGAGCGGGCCTTTGTGGGGGCGGGATGCGCACCACGTGGTGAAAGTGAAGCCGCACCCGCCGAGTGAGAACGCGGCGCAGCCCTTCGACCAGACAGCGAGGCTCATTGTCCTCCTGCCCCAACCGCACGACTTCCTCGAGTGACGTGCCGGGCAGGACGCTAAAGGCCGTCTGGCAAATGATCTGATTCCCGGCGTCCAGATCGGGAACAATGAAATGACAGGTAGCTCCGAAGGTGAGCATCCGGTCGGCGTAGGCGTCGTGGTAAGGACGCATTCCCGGATAGGACGGCAGTAGCCCGTGGTGCAAGTTGATAATCCGCCCTCCGGAGAACTGCCAGCAGACGTGCGGTGGGAGCACTCGCATGAAACGAGCCAGCACCACATAGTCGATGGCATAATCGTCGAGTAACCCTACGAACCGCTCGTAGTCCACGTTGCCGCTCGCATCTCCCACATTGTGCCAATCTGCTCCAAACTGCTCGGCGATGCCCCGGCAAGCGTCGCGATTGCCCAGCATCAGCGGCACCTGGCCGGGCAACACTCCGTCACGCACGGCGCGCAGCACGGCCAGAGCCGGCTCGGGGCGGTAGGTCGTACAGAGCGCGATTCTGGCCACATCCCGGTCCCCATCCGGTGACCACACACGAACCTTCAAACCCTTGCGGCGGCCGATCTCGCGCAAGTTCTCCGCGAGCTGCGCCGAGTCGCCGGTATCGAGTTGAATGCGCAGCAACATGGCGAACAGGGCCACGTCGTCGTGGTCGTACATCTGGATCTCAGCGATGTTGGCGCCCTGCCCCGTCACGTAGTGGATCAACGGATCGGCCAGACCGACGTGATCCTCTCCAATCGCCGTGATGATGAACTCCATGATTGACTGCCTACTCCACCAGTGGGGACACCTCGAAGGGCCGGCTTCACCCGGGCGCGATGGCAGCCGGCTCCGGCCGTCCACTCCTGCCAATCGCTGCATGGTACCACAGGTAATATACATCGCCTCGGCCATCCACCGACCTGCATCGGGTTATGCCGGCTGTTCCGGCCAGGCTCTTGCCGAATCTCCATCTTTGGTTAGTCTGAACGAAGGAGCCTTGGCGACTCAGGTCAGCAAGAAAGACAGTCTCATCAAGCCGTCATTTTTCGGAGATTCCTCGCATGGTTCGACATTCTCGTTCCGGCTACCGCCTGCTGCGGCATGAACGGATGGAGACTCGCCATCTGCTTTCCAGTATCGCCACACTGCCTCTGGCCGATGATCGGCCCGAAGATCCGGCACCCGAGTTCAGCCTGGAAGATACGAATGCCACCTCGCCCACTTACGGGCAGTCGGTATCGCCTCGCGATTACCTCGGTTCGGTCAGCGGCTGGTACTTCGGCTTCGGCACGTGAAGCTACTGCCGTAGCCAGTTTGGCTACTTGGCTCAAATGGAAGCGGAAATCGAGGCCGAGTTTCCGCAACTGGACATCCAGTTCGTGGGCGTCAACCAGGCCGGTCTCGATTACGGCAACGAGACATTCACGGACGGCGTCGACCTGCCGTGGCTCCAAGACGTAGATGCCGACGGCGACGGTCGATCGGATGCCTGGGCCGCATGGGATGTCCTTCCCCGCGACGTGGTGATCCTCGATGCGGATAACCGCCCCGTGGCCACCTACAACCTGACGACTCACGACATTGCCGAAGCGGAAAACTACGCTGCGCTTAAGCAGCTCATTACCGAAGTAGCCTCGGCCGAGCAGCAAACCGGCACGATCAACGGCCATGTCTACTTCGATGTCAACGACAATGGGCAGTTCGATCCGGCTGAGGCGCCGATCGGCGGAGTTTCGATCGAGTTGACAGGGACGACATCCACCGGCGAAACCGTCCAAGAGACGATCACGACGCAAACCGACGGCAGTTTTTCGTTTCAAGGACTGGCGGCCGGTACGTATAGGGTTCGGCAACGCCAACCCGCCATGACGATCGACGGGCGGGAAACGGCCGGCAGCGGCACGGCCACGATCGGCGACGACGAGTTCACGGTCGAATTGGGAATCGGAGAAGATGCCTACGGTTATCTGTTCGGCGAACGAGGCCGGATGCCGAGTGCGATCACGATGGCCGATTTTCTCGCCTCCACGCCCGACGACGGTATCGAGGTGATGGTCGATGCCGAGACGGTCCAGTGGTACTGTCTCCGCGGCCAGTGGCAGGAATTCTACTATGCCGAAATCAACGTGAATCCGGACACCGCGCCCGCAGCCGATGAACTTCCGGCAAGCGAAACGGTGGAAGCCACACGTCCTCCCGAGCTGCCTCCGATGGCCCTCGCGTTTCGCAATGACCATGGCCACCGGCTGGAAATCGATTGGCCCTCCGCGGCAAGTCGCCTCACACCGCTGGCCACGTCGCACCAGCAACGATTGGTACAGGTCTCGGGCGAGCTGATCGATGTGACGCAACTCGAACGGGACGCTCAAGCCGCCGAAGGAGAAGCCGATCCGGAAATCCTGGCGCGTGCCGTCGCGCCCGGGGCCGAATCGGCCGACTGGCCGACAGTCGTCGATTCGGTGTTCACCGGATTCGACGAGCGCGACCGTTGGCTATGGTAAGGCGGCCCAACATGTCTTCACACCTCATTCTGGTCAGTTCGGACTTGATGGTCGGCTCCCGAGTAGCTCCGGCCGCATCGACCGCCGGTTGGTCCTTCGCGACCGTAACCGGCCTGGAGCGGCTGACGGAAGTGGAGCTCGAACCGGTGCCGGAGCGGATCCTGGTCGTGGTGCAGCTCCAGGGGACGGCCGCCGCCGGGTCCGCTGCCGTTGACGCCTTCAAGCAGCGTTATCCGGCGGCTCGGTTCGTCGCGTTCGGGCCGCACGTCCACACGGCCCTGCTTCAGCAAGCCGGCGACGGTTCGTACGATGCCGTTTGGACCAATGGGCAGCTTCACCGCGCCATCGCCTCGGGCGCGTTCCCCAGCCGGATCGACTTATGGTAAACGGAGAGGCGGCGGCGAACCCGTTGTTTCAATTCGAAGGGACGGTTGAAGGATCCGCGAACAGATGGCCCCGTCCGGTTCGCCCCCACCTTCCGTGGTTGCCTGACCACTCTGAGAGAACTATATTGGAGTCTTCGTCTGGATTTTGCAACCGGCAGGCGTCGCTGGTTGCCGAGCGACTCCGGGACGAACGGACTCGGATCGCTGGAAGCACGTTTCCCTTGCCGGAGTTCTTTTTCTGCGGAGCCATCCATGACCGGCGACGAATGGCCGACGCTTCAAGATCATTTCGACGAACGGGAACCGACCCGTCCGGCCGGCGAGACCGACTTGGAAAAATCGCAATGCGGTACAGATGGCGGCCGTCCCGTTGTCGACGCCTCGAGTGTCGCACCGTTGGCTGATCGCCACGCCATCCCCGGTTACGAGTTGCTTTGTTGTGTGGGACGGGGGGGGACCAGCCGCGTCTACCGAGCTGTTTCTAACGGTGACTCGACCGTGCAGTTTGCGGTGAAAATCTACTCGCAGACGATCGATGACGAGGCGAGTCGGCTCCGGTTTCGTCGCGAAGTCAGCGCTTTGCGGGAACTCGATCACCCTCACATCGTGCAGCTGCACGACTACGGGATCAACGATCACCAACGCCCCTATCTGGTGCTTCAGTACATCGACGGCCGGAGGTTGGACGAGTACTGCATCGAGGAGAATCTCTCGATCGAGCAGCGAGTGCGATTGCTGCTGCCGATCTGCGAAGCCCTTCAGTTCGCCCATGATCAAGGCGTCTTGCACCGGGATCTCAAGCCGGGAAACATCCTGGTGGACGCCAGCGGCAAGCCCTACCTGACGGATTTCGGCCTGTCCAAGCCGATGCAGAACCGGCAGATCGATTCGCTGCGGACATGGACGGGGGCCGTGATGGGCACGCTCAACTACATGGCTCCGGAGCAGCTGTTCGTCGGATCGGCGCCGGTGTCCGTTCGAACCGACGTGTTCGGAATCGGCGCGGTGATGCACAGTTTGCTCACCGATGCTCCTCCCATGCGTTTCACCGACTTCGTGGACGCTGTCAAGTGGTACTACCACCACCTGCCGACGCGCCTCAAAGGAAACCCCGACATACCTCGGCAGTTGGAGGCGGTCTGTCTGAAATGCCTGGCGGCCACTCCCGAACGACGATACGGCAGTATCAGCGCCTTGCGGCTCGAACTGGAACGCCACTTGGGAGGCGATTCCGTATCGGTCCGCGGATTCACCATCCTTCGCCGTTTCTCACTGCTGGCCCGCCAATATCCCTGGCTGGTGCGTTCCACTGCGGCGGTCCTGATCGTCGTCTTCTCGTTGGCCACGGTGTTCTTCGGCTTGTGGCGACAATCGGAAGCCAACTATCGACGAGCCGACCGGGCCGTCACCGCACTCAAGCGTTCCATGACGGAACTATCGAGTCTGGTCCGTGAACAATCGCAGTTCCCCCAGACCATCCGGCTGCGCCGCGACGAATTGTCGATCATCAGCCGAGCCCTCGACTCGCAAGTCGCCGACTTCGATCGAGACCCGGCTCTTCTGTTCAGTGCGGCGCAGACCGACTTCATGCTTGGGCGGCTGGAGACGTATTTAGGCAACGAAGACCGGGGACGAACGTGCTACTTGCGCGCGGCGAGCAAGTTCCGGCGCCTGGTTCGCAATGCACCGGATCATGAGGAAGGTCGGTTCGGGTTGTTCCACAGTTTGCTTAGCCTCAAACAGTACCACGCAGCGCAAGACGTGATTGACGCGCTGTTGGAAGACGCTCCGTGCAACCTTGATTACGTGGACGCCGCTTGCACGAACCTTTTCCTGTTGGGCAAGACTTCCTTGGCCGAGGAGCCGTCGCCTGAAGCTCGAGCATACATCGAACGGGCGATCGAACTGGCGGATCGACTCAGCCATCACATGGACGAATACCCAAGGTTCCGCCGCAAGGTCGCCGAAGCTCGCGTGCACCAAGCCCAACGGCTGATCCGCCAGCGGCTGTTCGCCGAAGCCCAAAACAGAATCGACGAAGCGATCGAACAATATGAGCGACTGGATGTGTTCTCGTCCCCCGTCATCGGCGAAGCATGCGAGTTCCAACTGCTTCTCGGTAGCGTGATTCGGCTGGCGGCTCGCCGTGATGACGCGGCCCTCGTCGAACGGTACAAGCGGCGAGCCGATGCGATTTACGAAGAGGCGCGTCGGCGCTACCCGGACTTCGTCGCCATCGAGTACGCTCGCAACCGGCTGCTGGATTTCTACCACCAGTACGTGTCGCAACGCGCAGCCATTGCCGAGTCGAAACCGGGTAACCTCAGTGCCGACCAGTAGGTCGCGAAAAACCGCGCTCCCCCGGGTGCAACGTCCGGGTCGAATGGCCTTTTCCTTTTGTCTCCATTTCGCGCCCTCTCTCTTCTTCGCACGACAAGGCGACGACAGTCTTGAATCGATTCGACTCCGCCGGCGGACGGGGACGGTCAAACGGTCCTCACGCCCGGTCGTGGTGCTCGCGGTGCGCCATGCGAATTCACACAGAATTGACATTGCGTTGAAGGACTCTTAATGGGCGTCCCATAGATTGCAACTCATCAGATCGGGAAATACCACGGCAGACAACAGAAGAAAGGAGGGCGAATGGCAACATCTGTCTGAGTGACGAGCACGCGAGACCTTGTATTGGACAGGCAGTGGGGACTCCGAATCGACAGAGACTTCCCACGCCCCAAGAAGCTGCAACCAGACTCCCTGTCGCAGGCGACGCGCCCGGAAAAGGGCTGATGCGAAGCGAGGGGCCTGGTGAGGCAACGGACAATCTTTCCATGGAGACCAAGAACGATGAGAACAACTCGGAATCGGCCGCGAACCAACTCGCGAGCGGCCTTTACGTTGGTAGAACTGCTGGTGGTCATTGCCATCATCGGAGTGTTGGTGGCGCTGCTGCTTCCGGCCATGGCGGCCGCTCGCGCAGCGGCTCGTTCGGCACAGTGCCGCAACAACCTCAAGAACTTCGGCATCGGTTTGCACGGATTCGCATCGTCCGATCGCGCCGGACGATTCTGCAGCGGAGCGTTCGACTGGCGACGAGATGGCTGCCCGGACACCTACGGCTGGGTCGCCGATCTGGTCAACCAAGGCATCAACTGCCAGGAGATGCTTTGCCCCGCATCCGACTTGCGAGGAGTCGAGAAGATCAATGACTTCATCGGAGCCGTCAACACCAGTAACCGGGACGGAGTGCCTCCTCAGCGATTGCGCGCAGGACGTTGCTGGACCTGGCAGTCGCCCAACAGTCCCGCCGCGTCGTTGGATCGGCTCAATCGTGTCGCCAAACTGATGGAAGACGGATACGGGACCAACTACGCTTCCAGTTGGTACTTGGCAAGGTCGGACGCCAAGACCGATTTGCAAAACCGAACCATGGCGAAGCTCAAAGGCATCCAGGGCACCATGGGACCACTGACACAGCGGCGGCTCGATAGTTCCCGACTCTCATCGGCGGTGGTGCCCTTTCTGGGTTGCGGCGCGCCGGGCGACGTGAATGAAGCCGTGCTCAGCCATGATGTCCCCACTTTTCTGACCGCCGGCGAGCGGCTCGCCGAGACGATGAACGACGGACCGGCGGCCTGGGATCCGCTCACCAAACGCCTGGTCTTGATGCCCGCCGGCACCAACGTCGTCGATGCCGTTCCCGACAAGCTGCCCGATACGAACCTGCCGGGTGTGGCCGGTCGGGACGGTCGACTCTGGCTGCAAGATACGCGGGACTGGTACGCGTGGCACGGGACCGGCAAGAAACGGCACGTCAACCTGCTGATGGCGGACGGCAGCGTCCGGCAAGTTTACGACCTCAATGGGGACGGCTACCTCAACCCCGGCTTCCCGGTGGATGGAAACCCTGCCAATGGCTACACCGATTCGCTCGTGGAACTGACGCCTCGGGAAGTCTATTGCGGACCTTGGCTGGGGCGCCGAATTCTCAAGGGGAACTTCGAGTAACCCAACGCAAAGCCCCGTGATGATCGGGCTGCAGACTCGAGAGTCTGCAGCCTTTGCCGTTTTGGTACGGAACATTGTGGAGAACTCAGTGCGACACCTCCCCGCTCTTCACCACCGCCATCCGGCTATCTCGTGCCCGCACCGAGTCCTTCCGACCTCCGAGCAACCCAACGAGTGCGACAATCCGCTTACAACCGGAAGTAGACGGGAAGCAACTGTTGAGAGGGGACGGGCCGGCCGTCGCGCTGGGCCGGTTCTCCTCGCCATTTGCGGATCGCTTCCACCGCCGCCTCGTCCAACGCGGCGTGGCCGCTCGAGTCCACCACCTCGACGTCGGCCACTCGGCCGCTCGCGTCGACGGTCAGCCGTAATACCACCGTTCCCTCGAGTCGTCGCGCGATCGCGACTGCCGGATAGACCGGCGGCCGGTTGCCGCGAAAATCGGGGGGCTCCTGATTGTCCGTCCCCGCCTGTTGCCGAGCGGCCGCCATGGCGACTCGAACCACCGGCGGCTCACGATTACGCCGATGTTCTCGCGTCACCTGCCAGGTCTCTACGGCGACGGGTTCGGCCGGAACCGTGTGAGACGGCGGTGGAACGGACGCAATCTGCTGCGGCATCGAGTCGGAAAGAGCGGCCACCGGTTCGGTGGCGACGGCTGCTTCGGGCAAGGTAAGACGCTCGGCTGTGACCGCAGGGTCCGGCTCAACCTCCACGACTTCGGCCACCTCGATTACCGTCGGCCGCGCATCGTGGCTCTCCCGTCTCCACGGTTGCTCTGGCCGGTCGACTTTCGTCGGCATCTGGGGACTCGGTGGTGCCCATGCCGCCTCCATCGAAACCGCCTGCCGACGTCCGGCAAGAGACACCGGCTGCATAATCGCCCCGTCGGTCAGTAACAGCAGCAGCAGCGTCGTATGAACGGCGAGTGAACAACTCAGTGAAACACGCAGCAGCCGCCCACGGGTGACCTGCCGTAACCAAGGTCGTGATCGGTGGCTCGCATGTCGATGCATATTGGTTCTGTGGATCAGCCGATTCACCGTGATTGGCGCCCCCCGGTGACCTATCCGCTAACCTGTTTGCGGCCCCCGGCTCGCGCATTTCGATGCGAATCCAGTATAATTTGCAAACGGCGTACCACACCAGCCGGCCGTCAGGAGAGTGCGAGATTCAAGCGACTTTTCCGAGTGCCGGCTTAGCTCGCCTCACCGTCGTCTGTCGCGCCAACCGACAGGCATGTCGGCCCAATCGACTGCGCGCATCCCGCCCCGGCTTTTGGGTTGTCACGACCAGCCCTACAGCCTCCGGTCTCCGGTCTCCGGCCTTACCGCGACCGCAATGGACGGGTGGAAGCTCAAAAGAAGCTAAACGAAACGTGGCGCGGAGCGTGGAACAATCTGCTGCGATGATCGGATCGTGCAGGGCTGCGGATGCATGGCTCATAGATATAGCTTTGCGGGAAAGTACCGAAATGAAGTGTGCGGCATTGTCCTTTGCGGCCTATGGATTCTTGATCGCGTTGATAGTTGTCGCCGTTTTGCTCTACAACCCGAGTCGTGGCGATGTCGTCTTTCTCATCAAGGTGGCACTAGTGTGTGGAGGCCTCCTAGTCTGGGCAGGTAGCTCCGCATATGCCCTCCACAAGAATAGAGGATTCGTTCGCTCGTTCTTTCTGGTTGGTTTTCTGACCACGCTCGTCCTCATGGGGCTGATTCAATACGGCACGTTTCAACTGGAGGAAGAGATCCATCCTGTATTGAACGCTCTTCGTATCGTAAGCGGCGTTTTTCTCATATGGTTGTGGATTGCCCTTTTTCGTGCTGTGTGGATTCGCCGTTCGCAGGCCCCGAGAGTGGAAAAGGGCCGGCAATTCCCGTCGAGGGCGAGTCGGGAAGATTGAAGATATGTGCAAGCGACACGCTCGAGGCAGGGACGTGGCGGACTTTTTCTCAGCGAGTCGAGCAATGGACGCGATAGGTGTGCCAGGCTTCCGTCCTGAACCGGGAATCGACCGGCCGGCGGTCCCCCGATGTCAAATCCTCGACGATTCCCCGCCGGCCGAGGTCGACGTCAAACGCCTCGAACGCGAAGATCACTTGGTCGGTCGCCCCGTTTCGAGTCCAAGCCACTCCCTGCCATCGGTCCCCGTCTCCGATCAAGTGCCGGTTTTCCATCTGGTCGAGGACCGCGAGATACTCGCGGTTGGCCCGCGCGATCCATCGCCGCTGGTCTTCGTCGAGCCGGTGGAATTGCCGCAAATCGAAAATGCAGATCATCCCCTTGCTGGCCAGCGCCCGGTAATAACTGTCCGGCTCGAGGAACGTATCGGCGACAAAACGATACAAGCCGTACTCGCGGCCGCGAATCTTGCGGAACTGGCGGACCTCTTCGGGGAACGGGCGTCCCAAGTAGGCCGTGGTTTCATAGCCGAATCCGCCGACACCGACGCCCAAGACTCCGACCCCTTCCAGATGTACCTGGCGCAGGTCCATCCGCCACAATGCCCGTTCGATGTCCAACATTTCATCCAGTTGAGGGTGCGGCTGCTTTTGCGAAAAATCGATGCCGGCCCCGAAGGTCAAATAGGAATCGAAAAACAGGCCATCGATTCCCGTCTTCCTTCGAACATCGCGATACCGCTCGATCGAGAAAGGACCGAAGCCGCTGGAGAGACTCATCCCGACCAGGTCGTTGTAGTCCTGGTCGTCGGGCGTCCCGTCCTGTCGCCAAATGGGCCAGTCGGGATGTCGGATCAACTGAGGCGAACTGAGCGATAGGTGAGCCGGTCCGCACCAGAGGACGATCTGCACTCCCAGTCGATGGGCCGCGGCGACCAGCTTCTTCAACGACTCCGGCCCGCCGATGGCCGGGCTGATTTTCAGGTCCCAAGGTGCATGCTGCGAACCGATCTCTTCCATCCGGGGCACCGGTCCGTCAGACATCCTCGTGGGAGTTCTGCGCTGCCGGCGATCGTGTTCCGCGTCGCTCTCCCAGGGCGCGGCGATGTAGACCAGGCGAACGCCGATCCTCGCCAGTTCGGGTAGTTCGTCGCCGGCAAACCGTTCCAGCCAGGGAACGCGCGGAGGCCGCCCGTGTTGCAGGAAGTGGATGTAATCCGATTCCGGCGTGACCGCCAGAGTGCACGGCAACGGCTCGCAACGCCCATGCTCCCGCTGTTGGCGATACCGGGCTGACAGAAACTCATAGCTCTGCGTCCACCGGTCGATTCGGGTCCATCGATCGGGCGTCCTCGCACGAGCGACCTGGCAGTACTTGGTCGGCGTCGCTCGCCCATTGCCGGTTGCGAACGGTATGGCCACGCTGCGCACCAGAAAATCGCCATCCCGTTCGATGGTCTCCCGCGCCGCGGTCGGACGGTCGAACCAGTCGAACAAGCATGCTTCCTCGCCGGCGATGAACAGAAAGGGCTGGTGGAATGCGAACTGCTGAGTCAACGGCAAGGTGAATTTCGTTCGTGGATCGAGCCGTCGTTCGATGAAGGCGCGGCCCCAGGTCTGCGCGAGGTACCAATGGTCCTCGGCCAGCGGCAACGGCTCGCGGAAATGCGCCCACACGACATGCGGAACGTTGTCGACTTCCAGCCGCCAACCGATTCCCCGGTACTCGGCGTCACCGACCCGATTCGTCCGGTGGGAAAAAACCCAGCGGATTTCGCCCGCCTCGGTCCGGAAGCGGACCACCGCCTCGGCCCCCCGCGACTCGGTTCCCACATAATCGGCCGTCCCCAATTCCAATGAATGGGAATGCCAGCGGCCGCGAGACGGCCAACGCCCTTCGTTCCCCTTGCGCGACTGAAGATAGGCATCCCAATCACGCACGGGGCGAAATGGCTTGCTGGTGTCGACCCATTCGATCACTGGCGTGGGAACCACCTCTTCGTCCGGCATTTCGATCACCGCAGCGCCGTTGCACACCACCCACTGGATCCCAGCCACGTAGCCGTCCAACTTTCCCAGTTGCAACGCTTCCGTATCGGAAAATCGCAGGACGATCCTGTGGGCGTTCTCGTCGATGCGAAGCCGTTCCTTGCGGAATTCCGCGGGTTCGGTTGCTTGATTCGCGCCGCCGACGTTTTGGCCTCGAACCTCCCGCAACGTCTGGGGAATCACGAAGACGATCAACAGTGCAGGCAACAGCCTGACGGCGCCTGTGCGAACGGCCGAGCGGAAAAAAACAGCGAATCGATTCATGGCGTTTTCTCCAGAACGCTCTCCATCAGCAACACGGTGTACGGCTGCCAGGGCGATAGCAGCCAATAGATCTTGACGCGCCCATCGGGCAGCGTCCGAGTGAACCGTTCGATCACGTAGGGGCCGTATAATTCGCCTTGCCCTCCGAGTCGTTCCGTCCGGTCATCGCCGATGTAGCGTCCGTAAGCCGGGCCGCGTCCGTCGTCCTCGGCCGGATCGAACAGCACGATCGATTCGGACCACGGTCCCCACGGTCGTGAGGCTGTCCGCAGGCGAATGGTCCGCCGCGCGGAATTGTAAGTCGCCACCCATGACTTCAATTCTCGGTTGTAGTGGATCAGCGGCTCGCCGAATCCCCAGCCGTGCGGCACGGCCGACATCACGCCCGGCCCTGCCCCGTGTTCGATGCGGAAGATGGGCGTCGCCTCCGACTCGCGGTCCGACCACTCGAGTTTCCACTGAGGCCCGGCCGGAGTCGCCCGCTTCAAAAATCGCACGCTCGAGCGGTCGGCGCGGCGGAGGCCATCGAGCGGCAACGCGGCGAGGTAGACCTCGCGGTGTTCCGCATTGCCACTGCCGAACACCCACACCCACGGCCCCCTTTTCGATTCGGGAATCCCGGGAATCGGTCCGCGCGCCCGCTCGACCGCCACATCGACGAAATGGGTGTTGCCGAAATCGAACACCTTCTTGAAGGTTCGGAAGGTGTCATCGCTGCGCGCCACCAAAGAGCGTTGTGCTCCGCCTGTGGTAAACCACACATAGACGCTCTCGCCGTCGCTCAGCCCGTCCAGCGGCACGTTCAACGTCCCCAGATCGACGTCCAACTTCGGATCGCTGCCGTCGACCGTTCCTCGAATCTTCGGATTCAGGTATCCTCGCCCGCTGTCGGCATCTTTGAGAAAATGCAAGCGAAACTCTTCGATCGATCGAGCCGTCGTCCAGGCGACCGCGTCGTCATGGTATTCGTCCCAGCCGGGCGATTCGGGATCGGAGTCGCCGAACAGAAACCACAGTTTTCCGTCGTGTTCGAACGACGCGCCCAGGTCCGAATGCAGCAAGTCGACCTGCGACTGGGTTCGCTGGCGAGTCGGGCGCATCGTTTCGAAATCGACATCGCCGATGACTTGTTCGACTTTGCGCGTCCGGATCTTGCGCCACGCGGCAGGGACGACGCGCGGCGGCCGGGTTTCGAGCTCGAGCCGTCCGATGTTCAGCGCATAGGTCAATCCGCCTCCGCCGGCAGCCGCAAAGTAGACCGAATTCGGGCCGGCTCCCTTGGGAACGAAACTGGCGATGTAACCGCCGGGGAAGCGGTCGGCCAGCCGCCACGGCCCCCACGGATGCGGCGATTCGAACAGGGCGGCGGCGGGAACCTCGCCGATCGCAGTCCCGCCGGGCACCGCGCCCCCCTTGCGCAGTTGGACACTCTCCAGATATCCGGAAAGGAACAGATAGCGTTTCAGTCCCGGATGGTAGAGGGCCGAGCCTTGGGCCTTGGTCGCCAACCCTTCCAGCGGTTCCGCCTCTTCGGCCTTCGCCGACCACCTCGGCCGCCCGTGCGCATCGAATCCGGCGAAGTACTCGTAGGCCGAATAATCGAGGACCGGATCGTCCGACGCCTTCGGTGCGCGGTCGGCGTAGAGCAATCGCGACGAGCCGCCAGCCCCCTCGGTGACCCCGGATTCCGAAGAAGCATGGCTGCGATCCAACGGGACCCGCAAGAGATAGACCTTCTGCGGCCGAGGATCTTCCAGAGCGACCTCGCGTCCAATGCCCAGACCGTACAGGTAGCGATCACGGTTTTCGCAGTAGGCCTGTCCCATGTTGAAAAACATCGTGACGCGGAACGGGCTTGTCGCCTTCCAGGGAGACCCGTCTTTCCGGTGCCAGGTCTTTCCATGGTCGTCCGACCAGGCCAGATAGCCGCAAACCGGTTCGCCCGGCGGATAGTGCATGTGAGCGTAGAATCGCGGGCCGACCGCCACCAGGCTGGACGGTTTGTCCATCTGCTCGAAAGCGGTCCGATCGCCGTACGGGATGTGCCGGGACACGATGTCCTGGTCTTCGCCGTCGTGAAGTTTGAAGTCCGGCACCAGGCCCTCGAGGCGAACCATTCCGGCCGGCGTATAGGGAGCCTGACGGTAGGCCTTGGAACAATCGTAGATCTCGCACCACTCGGCGGCGGCGCCGCGGGGATCTTTGACCTTGAACCATCCGGGGCGAACTTCCTCATAGGCCGCGTCGAATTCGTCCGGCTCGCCGACCAGCAGAGTGGGCAAGCGGTCTTTCATTCCGGTGCCGTCCCCGAAGATCGAATAAAGGTGGCCGTCGTCGGCCCACGTCGTCACCCAGATATCGCCGTAGTAAGGAATCTGCCGGAATTCGGAAGGAGGCTGGACCCGCTGGATCACGGCAAAGTCCTCGGCCGATTCGGCCGTTGCAACCGCCCCCGGTTTTTCCTCGTTGCAGCCTTGTACGACCAGCAGGACCAGCAGGAGTCCGACGGCGGACAGGGCACCGCACCCCAGGCTCCAAGCGATCTTCAGTCTCCCTGCCCGATCCGCGTCTGATATGCTCTTCATCGACGATGCCTCGCCAGATCGTTGCCCCCGCTACGACTGCCACTACGACCGCTGCAGGAAGCCATTCGCGTCACTCTCTGGATTCTTGGAGAGATTCGACAGTTTTCTTCAAGAAAGCCCACCCGAGATGTGAACGCAACTCCTGAAACGTCGTTTCGATGTTCCAGCGTCCGCCATAGGCGGCGCGAACCGCGTCCCGGTGACGGGCCTTCCCATTGGATCCTATTCGCGAGCGGCGCGACAGTGTTTCTCCCGACTACCTCGACCCAGCGCGGTTTTTCGAGCGGCGATTTCTGACCGGCAGTCTGCCGGGCCTTGCATCACAGGTCATCAGGCGGTTTTCGGAATTCAGGTCGAAACATCCGCCGTGTTCAACATGACGACGCAGTTTCGTGCCGGGAAGACACACTCGCTGACCACGCCGTTTCATTGGACAACCAATGGCGAAACGGCCAAGTCCTGGAAGGGCGTCGATACGATTCTGAGAAAGGCAGAAGTCCCGCTGGTTCCTCAGTCGAAAGTCGCTGTTTTCGTCGGCACCGAGTTCGATTCCATGATGGGGCGCGATCGATGTGCCCGGCCAACGTGGGTCACTTGCGTTGCGCCGGCTGGTCGGTGGGATATTTGGCCCTGCTGATCAAAGTCGGCTCATTTTGCTCCTCGAACCGAGCATGGTCGCTCTCTGCGGGCCATCGACCCATCGCCTCGAACGGCAATAGGTCGTGACCGGTGACCCGCGCGTGTCGAAACGAGGCTGTAGAATGGCGTGGTCGTGAATGACTTTCGGCAGGTGCGTTGCCTTGCGGGAGCACACTCGCGACGAAACGGGAATTCCATCAGCGGGCAAATTCCCGCAACTCCTTTTGTCAACATCGCTTACATCAAGTCGGGGCGACTGGATTTGAACCAGCGACCTCTGCGTCCCGAACGCAGCGCTCTACCAGACTGAGCCACGCCCCGTCAGCCGGTATGCCAAAGCGCTAATCGTATCGCACCCGGCCGGCTGGGAAAAGGCCGGCTAACGGGAAAGCTGAGAACGGGGCGCCCGCAGGCACCGGTTCGTGTTGGGACCTGTCGGTGTGCCACCTATAATGCGCCGCCTACCCAACCACACGGACTCACTCGGCGTTCGCCCAAACACGCCCCCGAGTCGTCAGTCCAGACAACCATTGTCAACTTTCAGTCGCTCCCCCGATCACCGCCCAAGCCATGCCCCAACCGCCCCCCGCCTTTCCCCGCAAGGGAATCCACCGCCACGTTGCCGACTTCATCGACAGCCTGCCGGACCTGACCGGAAAAACGGTGGTCGATATCCCCTGTGGAGACGGCCGAGCCACCTTCGAGTTTCTCAAGAAAGGAGCCACTGTCCGGCCCCTCGATCTGTTCCCTCAGTTCATGACACTCGAGGATGTCCAGGCCGAATACGCCGACTTGATGGAACCACTGCCGCTCGAAGACGGCAGTGTCGACTACGTGATATGCCAAGAAGGCATTGAACATGTCCCCAACCAACTCGCGGTGCTGCATGAATTCAACCGCATTCTCAAACCCGGCGGCACACTGATCCTCACGACCCCCAATTACTCGCATGTGCGAGCCCGGCTCTCGCGGTTCTTCCTCGAGTCCGACTATTGGAAACGGATGCCGCCCACCGAAATCGACAGCATCTGGTTTTCCGAGCAACAGACGGACAAACTCTATTTCGGGCATATCTTCCTCGTCGGCGTTCACCGCCTGCAAACGCTCTGCACCCTGAGCGGGTTTCGGGTCGAACAGCGGCTGCGCACCGAGCCGGGAAAATCTTCCTTCGTCCTGGGAGTCCTACTCTACCCACTGTTGTTCGCTGTGACGTGGCTCTGCTACCGGCTCTATCGCAACAAGAATTCCCATGTTCCGCGAGCCGACCGAGAACGAGTTCTCCGCGAGCGAGTGCGACTCAATCTCGACCCGGCCACACTCTTCTACAAACACGTATTCTGGATCCTGCGCAAAGAAGCGGAACTCCCGGAAGTCGTCGACTCCTTGCGGAAGATGACCTCTCCCGACTGACCCAGCTCCGGCCGCAACCCGCGCGACCGTGCGAAAATCGGCCTGCGATACTCCCCGCCGCACCGCTTCCGTCTACAATGGAAGGCTGCGGCAAGGCTCCTGCTGCAAGCACCCGTCGGAAGATGGGCGACAAATGGCAGTCTTGTCGCCCGTGTGAGGACACGGACACCGATTCCCCCTCGTGAACTGGTACTTGAACTACAGGTTTCCCGCCTTCGTTCCTTTCCCACGCACCACTGGACCCCGCCCCAATGAACACTCGACTGATCGGACTCGTCCTGCTGAGCTTGCTCGGCTTTGCCGCTCCGTGGCTCCAAGCCGCCGACCGCCCGAACATCGTCTGGATTGTTTCGGAGGACAACTCGATCCACTACCTCCGGCATTTCATTCCCGGCGGCGCCGAAGCGCCTCACATCGAAGCCCTTGCCGCTCATGGCCTGACGTTCGACCATGCCTTCTCCAACGCCCCTGTTTGCTCAGTGGCTCGCACGACGCTGATCACCGGGTGCTATGCGCCTCGTATCGGTACGCAGTTCCACCGCCCCTACCGAAAAGTGCCGCTTCCTCACGGGATCTCCATGTTTCCCGCCTACCTGCGTCGAGCCGGCTACTACACCACCAACAATGCCAAGAAAGACTACAACGCGGTCGAGCCGCCGGGCGTATGGGATGAATCGTCGCGCCGAGCCGACTGGCGCAATCGACCCGACAAGAATCAGCCCTTCTTCCACTTCGAATCGCATCCTCGGTCGCACGAAAGTTCGCTCCACTTCTCGCGACACCAGTACGCGTCGGAAAAGACTCGGCACGATCCCGCGGCGGTCAGACTAGCCGACTACCACCCCGACACGCCGCTGTTTCGTTACACGCACGCTCGCTACCTCGACCGCATGCAGGACATCGATCAGATCGTCGGCCGAACGGTAGCCCGACTTGAGGAAGACGGACTCCTCGAGGACACCTTCATTTTCTACTTCGGTGATCACGGCGGCGTACTGCCTCGCAGTAAAGGATACCTGTACGAATCGGGATTGCACGTCCCGCTGGTGGTGCGTGTTCCCGAGAACTTCAAACACCTGGTCGATGCCGAACTGGGTTCGCGAGTGGATGGCTTCGTCAGCTTTGTCGACTTCGGCCCCACGGTGCTCAAGTTGGCGGGAATCGAAGTGCCCGCCGCCATAGACGGCCGTCCGTTCCTGGGAAAGGGAGTCGCCCTGGCCGACGTCAACGCCCGCAATGAGTCGTTCGGCTATGCCGACCGGTTCGATGAAAAGTACGACCTGGTTCGCAGCTTGCGCGTCGGGCGCTACCAATACCTGCGCTGCTTCCAACCCTACCTGCCCGACGGCCTGAATAACAACTACCGCTACAAGATGCTCGCTTATCAGGAATGGAGAACGCTCTTCCAGGCAGGCAAACTCGAGGGACCTAGTCGGCAGTTCTTCCAGCCGAAACCCGTAGAGATGCTGTTCGACTGTCAAGCCGATCCTCATCAGGTGCACAATCTGGCCGGCGACCCCAGGCACTCCGAAACACTGCAGCGAATGCGAAAGCGCCTGCACGAGATCATGCTGAAACTTCCCGACCTGAGCTTCTATCCCGAAAGCTACCTGGTGAATCACGCCATGGACGATCCGGTCGGCTTCGGCCGGAACCATCGGGAAGAAATCGCCGTATTGGCGGAGATCGCCGACTTGGCCTTGCAACCGTTTCATCAGTCGCGACTGGCCCTCGAACGAGCGCTCCGATCAGACAAGGCGATCGAACGATACTGGGCGGCGACTGTCTGTGCATCCTTTGGAGAGCAAGCCCGATCACTCGTGCCGGTCGCTCGAGTATTGCTCGAGGACCCCGCCGGGATGGTTCGGATCCGGGCGGCCGAATTCCTGGGGCGTATCGGCGCGGCGGACCCGCGCCCCGTGCTGATCGAACTGATCAACACCACCGACGATCCGGTGCTGGCGACCGAGGCGCTCAACTCGGTTGTCTGGTTGCGCGACTTCTTCGGCGACCGCTACCAGGTGAGCCGCGACCAGTTCCACCCCGTCGCCACTCGAGCCGACGTGATGGACCGGTTGAACTACCTGGCCGGCCAACCCTACCCGCCGAAAAAGGCGGGAAAAAGGACAAAGAAACGCAGGCAAGATGTCAAGAGGGAACCATCCGGATGGCGAGTCATTTTCAACGGCAAGGACCTGTCAGACTGGGACGGCGACCCTCGGCTGTGGAGTGTACGTGACGGCGCGATCCGCGGCGAAACGACGGTCGAAAACCCGGCCAAGGGCAATACCTTTCTGATCTGGAAGGGCGGGCAAACCAAGGATTTCGAACTCGAACTCGACTTCCGCTGCACTCATCAAAACAATTCGGGTATCCAATACCGCTCGAGCCACATCGAGAAGGGCCCCCGTGTGCGCAACGCATGGGTGGTGCGGGGCTATCAGCACGAGATCCGCAATGAGAACGTGCTCCCCAGCGTGGCCGGGTTCATCTATGAAGAGGGTGGCAAACGCGGTCGCATGGCTCTGGTGGGCGACAAGACCGTATGGACCAAGCAGGGAGACAAACGCATTACGGGCAAGCTCATCACGGACGATGAGTACAAAGAGCTGTTCCGACTCAACGACTGGAATCATGTGCGCATCGTCGCCAAGGGGAGTCATTTGCAGCACTATCTCAACGGCCGGCTGATCGTCGATTGCATCGATGAGCACCCCACGCTGGCTCGCCGGGAAGGCGTCCTCGCCCTGCAACTCCACGCCGGCAAACCGATGTGGGTGGAATTCAAGGAGATTCGCATCCGTCCGTTGAATCGGTGAAACTCGCAGTCTTGCATGGTTTGCCGGCCAATCGAGGAAACTGTCGCCCTCCGGTGGCATCACCACCCCGTGGTGGCGCTCGTCGGCGACGCCTGCGGGACCCGTTCCACCGCCAATCTCTGCCGAGAGGCTCTGGCAGGCACGGGGCCGGCCGTGCTATGGTCTCCTCGATAGTGCCGTCCCCGAGCGGCCGAGGTTCGCTTGCCCGAGAACTGCGAGGTTGAGAGACATGCGTGTGAGGCGGATAACTCAATGGTGGGTATGGATGGCATGGATCGGCCCGGCAGCGCTGTTGTGCGCCGGCGAAGTGGCCGTGCCCAAACTGCAGATCGAATCGTATCGGCTACCGAATGGGTTGAAGGTCGCGTTGAGTTACGACCCGGGTGCGCCGACCGCAACGGTCTGCGTGGCCTACCACGTCGGATCCAAGAACGAGCGGGCCGGCTTGAGCGGGTTCGCTCATTTCTTCGAGCACATGATGTTCCGCGGCACCAAGCACGTCCCCAATTACGACATGCCGCTGCAAGGAGGAGGCGGATCGCCCAATGCCTTCACCAGCAACGACATGACGGTCTATTTCGAGTCGATTCCGGCGAATTATCTGGAACGGGCTCTTTATATGGAAGCCGAACGCATGGCGTTTCTGCCCACGGCACTCGACCAACGGAAATTCGACACCGAACGCGAGATCGTCAAGAACGAACGCCGTCAGAGGATGGAAAACGTTCCCTACGGATTGGCATCGGAGACGATCGGCGCGAATCTTTTTCCCAAAGGGCATCCTTATTCCTGGTCGGTCATCGGCTCGATGAAAGACCTCGACAACGCCACGCTCGATGACTTGCGCAATTTCTTCTGGGAGTTTTATCATCCCGGAAACGCCACGTTGACGGTGGTCGGCAATTTCGACGTGGAACAAACGAAGGCGTGGATCGAAAAGTACTTTGCCCCGATCCCTGCCGGAAAACCGATTCCGAACATCGACGTTCCCCAAACACCCCCGGTCAACCGGCGGATCACGACCTACGACCGAGTCCAGTTCCCGCGCGTCTATTGGGCATGGCCCACGGTCTCGGAAACTCACCGTGACGCTCCGGCGCTCGACCTACTCGCCGATATCCTCTCCAGCGGCGACGCGTCGCGCCTCCGGCAAGCCCTGATGATTCGCAATACTCTGGCCACACAGGTCTCGGCCGACAGCGATACGCGCGAACTGGACGGCTTGTTCACGGTATCGGCAACGGTGGCCCCCGGCTCCTCCATCGAGAAAGTCGAGCAGGCCCTGGCTCAGCAGTTGGAGCGTATCCGCAAGGACGGCCCGACGGCCGACGAACTCACCCGTGCCTTGGCCAAGCATGAACATAGCTTCTTGCAATCACTGACATCGGTCACAATGCGGGCGTTCGCGATCGCCATGGGATACGCGCAGCACAACGACCCTCACTACTACCAAAAAACCATCACCGACTACGTGCGCGTGACACCGGCCGATATCCAACGCGTCGCAGCGAAGTACCTGACGCCGCAGAAACTCGTTCTGGAAATCGTCCCGCCGCCTCCGGGCAAAGAAGAAACACCGGCGGTGCTGGTGGGCCCCACGGTGCCCAACGAACGAAGCGTGGAACCGAGACGCGTTCAGGACGAAGCAGTCTACGCCACGATGCCCGAACCGGCCGGCAAGGCTCCGCCCCTCAAGGTACCCGCCGTCCAGCGCCATACGCTCTCCAACGGCTTGGAAGTCTGGATGGCTCAGTGGAAGACGCTGCCGCTGGTCGCGGTGCAATTGGTCGTGCCTGTCGGAGCGTCGGCCACTGCGGCGGAGGAAGCGGGATTGGCCACACTCACCGCCCGCTGCTGGGACGAAGGCACGCAGGCGATGACGGCGACCGAATTCACTCAGGCACTGGAGTCACTCGGCGTTTCGCTGGGAGTCAATGCCGGCATGCAAACCACTCAGGTCGGCTTCAGCGTCGGAACCAGCCGGTTGCCCCAGTCGCTGGAACTGATGGCACAGATGCTGGCGAACCCTCGCTTCGATGACAAGGATGTGGCTCGCGAAAGAAAGCTCATCCTCAGTGCGCTGACTCGCGTTCGCGACGATCCGCAAGCCATTGCCGGACGAGTCTTCCCCCGTCTACTGTACGGCGACCATCCGTTCGGCCGCCCCGCCTCCGGCTATCTCCGTACCGTCGAGCATCTGACGGCCGAGCAAGTTCGCACCTTCCATCGCGAATATCTGCGGCCTCGCGGGGCCGCACTGGTCGTCGTCGGAGATATCGATCCCGATACGCTCCTCCCCGTTCTGGAGAAGAAACTCCGTGTCTGGAAAGGCCGACCGAAAGAGATTACCCTTCCGTCGATCCCGCAGGAATCGACGGAAGGGCAGATCTTCGTGGTCGACAAACCGGGAGCCGTGCAGAGTGTGCTGATGGCGGGCCGCAGGTGGAAAGGACGACGCGATCCCAGTTACCCAGCCGCTCGCGTGGCCAACCGCATCATCGGCGGCGACTTCGTCAGCCGTATCAACAAGAACCTGCGAGAACGCAACGGTTTCACCTACGGTGCCCGATCCGGTTTCCGATTTCTCAAGACCGAAGGCCGTTGGGTATTGCAAACGGCCGTCCGAGGCAATGTGACCGGAGCCGCTCTGCGAGAAGTGGTTCAAGAACTCCAAGCGGCGGCCACGTCCCATCCGCCCAGCCCAACCGAGTTCACCCTCGCACAGCAGGCCGAACTCAGTTCACTCGACCGCGCGTTCGAAACGCCCAGCAGTATCGCCAACTTGATGCTGGAAATGGCGGTGTTCGACCTTCCCCAAGACTATTTCTCGAAGCGATCCGTCCAGCTCGATCAAGTCACCCTCGAAGATGTGCGCGCCGTCGCACGCACCCTGCTGCCCCCAAGTCGCCAGGTCGTGCTGATCGTGGGCGACCGCAAATCGGTCCTGCCACAACTCAAGAAAGCCGGCTTCGAGGACGTGACAGTGCTCGACGTCGAAGCCGGAGATGAGTGAGGAAATGAAAAATGAAAAATGGAAAATGGAAAGTGTGGCGTGCGGTGAAGTCGAAGCCCGCGTCCTGCCAAGGAGCACGATTGCGCCCCCATCACACCTCACACCTCACACCTCACACCTCACACCTCACCACCGTAATACTCACGGCACTCGTCCTCACGGCCACGGACGATGCGTTTTCCCTTGAGAGCACCGTATTGCGAGGTGATCACGGTCCAGCGGTCGTGAGCTCCGTGGTCGTCCCGGTAGATGACCACCCAGTCGCGCGTCGTTCCCAGCTCGTGAGCTCGAGCCGTATTGGAATAGAGCGCGGTGTAGTGCCTGCCGTCGCGCTCGGTGTGCAAGATGGGTAGCCAGGCGTCGCGGGTCGGGTTGAATCTTCGCGGCGCAATGCGAGGCAGCTCACCACGCCGAGCCTTTTCGCGGTATTCGCGATCGACGTCCAAGATCTCGGCCACGGACACCGGAGGCTCTGCGGGTTCGGAGCGGGACGGTTCCGTTTCTCTTGTCGGTTCGAGCCGCAAGGCGGGTCGGCGGGCGAAGCGACCGGCCAGAGATTCTCTCACGGCTCGCAAGCGCTTCTTGCCCATACCGGGCACTTGAGCGAGCCGGCCGTCGTAAGCGGCCGCCTCCAGTTCCGCCAACGTTTCGATTCCCAGTTGTTCATGAATGCGGCGAGCCAACTCGGGGCCGATGTTCGGCACCGTCGCAAACACACGCTCGACGGCATCGTCCCCCTTGAGGCGTTCCAACAGGCCGAAGCGGCCGGTGCGAACCAGATGCTCGATCGTGTGAGCCAGCGAACGGCCGATGGCGGGCAGTTGCAGCAGCCCCGCGACTCCTTCCGCCTCGACCATCCGGGAAACCGGCCCCTTGAGGTCGCGCAGCGTCCGAGCCGCATTGCGGTAGGCCCGCACTCGATAGGGATTGGCACCCTGGGCTTCGAGCAGATCGGCGGCTTCTTCGAGCATCCGAGCGATCTGCTCGTTGTCGAGTCGCCGCGTCGGTGTGTCGGGAAGTTTCATGGCTAGGATGGACGCATGGTCGTCAAACGTGTCCGAGCCGGCTCGAGCCGAGGACTTGATACACCTGTGCAAAGGGAAAGACGCCTCCTCCACTGTAGAGCCCGACCGCTCTTGCCACAACAATCCACTCTCCAGCCCTGACGCGGGCCGCGCCCGCAAGGCCGGAGGCGAGAGGCCGGAGGCTGTAGGGGTAGTGGTGACCACCGAAAGCCAGTGCAACATGCGAGCGCGGCGCGTCGATGTTACGAAGGAAGACTTCAGCCTCCTCTGGTAGGCCATCATCCTCCAAGCCACAATGGCGATATCTTGATCGACGGTATCGCTTCACAGCTCGAGCAGATCGGAAATGCTGAAATACACGGTGGAACTCGACATCGCACGGCCGCGCGAGGAAGTGGCCGAGTTGTATGAAGACCCGCAGCAGCTCGTCAAGTGGCAGAAGGGACTCCAGTCGGTAGAACATCTGGCGGGCGACCCCGGCCAGGTCGGCGCCAAGTCGCGGCTCGTGTTTCAGATCGAGGGGCGAACGGTGGTCATGACGGAGACGATCCTGGTACGAGACCCACCGGAACGATTCGAACGGTTGTATGACGCGACCGGCGTGAGCAATACGGTGCGTCATCGACTGATCCGACTGGAAGAGGATCGCACGAAATGGATCAGCGAGAATGAATTCCATTTTCGCGGCTCGATGCGCGTCGTCGGTTGGTTGATGAAAGGGGCTTTCCCCAAACAGTCGCTGGCCTATCTGGAAGCCTTCAAGGCACTGGCCGAACGCGGAGTCGACGTGCGAGATCAGCAGTAGGCGACGGCCCTTTGCAGCACGTCGTCGAGCATCGCTTCCGTCAGCCGTCCGGTAAACGTGTTTTGCTGACTGGGGTGGTAGCTCGCCAACAACCACCGATCCCCCGCCAACGGAGTCTCGGCACCATGCGAAAACTTGGGCGGGCGATGGAGCACCCATTCGTTCGCCTTGGCAACTCGCACCGTCTGTTGCCACGCCAACTGCCCCAAGCACAAGACAACGCGAAAGGGAACCAACCGCAACGTCTCTTCCAGCCACCCCCGACAAAAGGCGATCTCGGTTGCCGTGGGCCGATTCTGAGGCGGTGCGCAATGACATACTGCCGTAATGGCGCAACGGTCGAGTTGCAGCCCGTCATCACGAGATCGGCTGTCGGGCTGACTGGCCAGTCCCGCGCGATGCAACGCCCGGTAGAGCCAGTCGCCACTGCGGTCGCCGGTGAACATGCGTCCCGTACGGTTGGCCCCATGAGCCCCCGGTGCCAAGCCAACAATCAGCAGCCGAGCACCGGGATCGCCAAAATTGGGGACCGGAACACCCCAGTAATCCCAATCCCGGTAGGCCGCGCGTTTTTTCTGGGCGATCTCCCGGCAATAGTCTCGCAGCCTCGGGCACGCCTCGCACCCGAGGATGCGGCTGTTCAGGTTCTGCCCCTG
>JALSIV010000062.1 GCA_026989685.1 Pirellulaceae bacterium
CATTTCCTCCCCATAGGAAACTGCGAATGGCCCGTTTTATCCAAGACCAATTTTTCGCCGCGAGAGTGCTAGCATGCTAGCACTCTCGCCATGCGAATCGTTTTTACAGAAGAAATGGTACACTACCACGGTCGGTTTTCCACCAAGGATTTCCGGATCGCATGAAATTCGGTCAAACATGTCCACGTCCTTTGTCACATTGTGGATCGTCTAGTGCTCTTCCGGAAAAGACGTTACGGCGAGAATGTTATTCCCAACGACTGGAGACTGCATCGGCGTACTTTGGTCCACGCTACTTCATGCTGCATTTCCATTCTACCTTGACCGCGGTGGCGGGCCAATTCCGGCGCCGTGTGCCTTCCATCCGGCCCAAGAGTCTGTCCGACTTATGGTTAGCCAAAACCTTGACGAAGGCGCGGTTATCCTATGTGAAACGGGGACAGTCGTCTAGCTCATGGTTGACAGTCATCGGTAGCCCCGGTTGGCTATTCGAGCTGACCAATTCGGAGGTATCTGCACGACCGCACTACGCAGATTATGCGTCGCATACGAGGATATTCGACGCGAGACCAACCGGGGCCCGATCCCGTACGCCGACGGCGAAAAAACGTAACGCATTACAACAAAGAAGGTTACGCATGAAGCCGTGTGTTCCTCGAAAAAGTTGGACGCCCTGGACACGGACCTGGCCCCGTTGCGAGTCCTTGAGTCCGCCTCCACTTGCGCCGGCCCCCAACCCGGCTCAAACCAAGAGGCTGTCACAAAACTCCGGGCCGCAAGCAACACGTCCGAGGTTCGGAAGCAATGCGGCGAGTTATGATACAGGCTCTAAAACAGGCTCGCCGGTCACCGATCGGCGAGCCTTCGTTTTTGCGCCACGTATCGCGGGATTTCCGCCATCCTTCGCGATGACAGTCTTTGGCGCCGTGGGACGCGCTTCGCCGCTCGGACGGCCGAAAAGGCTCGAGTCGGGCCAAAAGGCTCGGGACTCGCGGGACTCCCCCGGGTGAGTCCTGCCAGACATCTTGCCGCGAATCGATGCGCTGCAAGGTGGACAGATTTCGGAGTGCGACGACGCCGGAGAATACTTGTTCATCGAGTCGTTCCGCGAACGTTTTCTCGATTCCCGGTCCCATTGGAATTCGTTATATTGAGGGGAGCGAGTCGACGGCGTAGGCTGTCAATCTTCGAACCTGAATGATGCGGTATCGTGGTCGCCTTTATTACCAAACCCCGTTGCAGCCGGCTCGGCGGGACCGAGCCGAAGGCACGCGTGACCTATGTCGCCAATTGGCACGACGGACTGGGACGCGTCGTCGCCTCGGCCGATTACGGAACCAACGGCGGAACCGCGTTGACGCGCCCCGACACCGTCCCCGCCTCCTCCGATACCGTGCTCGTATCGACGACGAGCTTCGACGCCGCGGGAGAGGTCGCGACCACAACCGACCCAGCCGGCATGGTGACGAAATACGAATTCGACGATGCGGGACGCCAGACGAAGCTGATCGAGAACTACCAGCCGAGTTCCTCTTCCAGTTCGAGCAGCGCCGGAACCGGCTGCCCGAATTCGGACGACGTCAATCGCACGACGGTCACGACCTACACCCCCGACGGCGACGTGGCCACACTCGTCGCCTGGAACGCCACGACCGGAAATCAAACCACGACGTACACCTACGGAACGACGCTCGCCGGATACGGCTATCTCGATTCGTATTTCTTTGCATCCAGAGTACGCGTGCGGCATTCTCCCACTGCCTTTGGTTGTCACCACAACCCCTCCCGCCTCCGGCCTCCGGTCTCCCGCCTGTCATCGGACATTACCGAGTCGACTGGTCCGGCGTGGGTGACTCCGGCCTACGATCCGTCCGGCAACATGACGACGATCCCCAAGCCGGCCGACCCGACGCAGGGGTTCACGGCGGTGTACGACGCTTGGAACCGCCTGGTGAAGCTCTCGGATGCGAGCGGCACGGTTCAGGAGAACCAGTACGACGGCCGCAACTTCCGCGTAGTGAGAAAGGACTATTCCGGAGGAGTTCGGACGGAGACTCGTCACTTCTACTACACATCGGCCTGGCAGGTCTTGGAAGAACGCGTTGATTCGTCGAGCAATCCCGACCGCCAATTCGTGTGGGGCTTGCGGTACATCGACGATTGTATCTTGCGCGACCGCGACACGAGCAGAAATGGGATTTTGGACGAGCGGCTCTACGCGCTGCAGGACGGCAACTGGAACGTGACGGCGGTGTGTGACGCAAGCGGCGACGTGCAGGAGCGGTATGCGTACACCGCCTACGGCGAGCCGCTGTTCTTGTCACCGGGGTTTGTCGAGCAGTCGGGGAGTAGTTTCGAGTGGGAGGTGCTCTTTACGGGGCAGAGGTGGGATGGGGGGAGTGGACTGTACCTGTTTCGGATGCGGGTGTACTGCGCTGGGGTGGGAGTGTTTGTGCAGAGGGATCCGGCGGGGTATGTTGATGGCGAAAACCTCTGCATATTTCTCCTTTCACGTCCACTGTCACTTGTCGACCCAAGTGGCCTTAAGCAAGATCATGAGAATCTGGGGGTGTTCTTTGACGGCGCCTTTCGGCGGCCTTCGGAGAAGAACACGGTTATTCAGCAGCTGCATCGATCATACAAGGGAAAGAAGGCGATCTTCTACACTGGAATTGAGTTTCAAGGTGAAGGCGTAAGCGAGCCAGCTCAGACCTTTTCGAAATCCCTCACAACCGTTTGTGAATTTGTGTGCAAACACATCGAACTTGATTGGGTCCGAAAAATTGCAAAGCCAAAGAGCATTCCCAAGATCGACTTATTCGGGTGGTCCTGGGGCGCGACGATCGCGAACACGCTTGCTGCTCATCTGAAGCTCCGAGGCTGTAACTGTAGGTTTACACACAAGGTAGCGGGACACTCTCGCCACACACGTACAGAACGAGTCGCGTTGTGCTGGAAGCCAGTCCAGATTCGATTCCTCGGACTAATCGATCCCGTAAGTACCGGCCTCGACGCCGCGGAGGCGACTATAATCCCTAAGAACGTTAAGAATGCAGCTATTGCGTATGCTGGAACACGTGATCGCGTCGGGCGCATTGTGTTTGTCGCTGATGTGCTCCGCCCTGAAGATTCGGGCGCCACGAAACTTGTCACGAAGACCTTTCCATTTACACATCAAGTCATTGGTTGGAAGAAAACAGTGCGTGATTGGCTGAAACGGCAGGCAGTCAACGCTGGAGCACCCCTATGACGAGAGTTGAGTCATCCCGGAACCAGGCTGAGAAGATATCGGCGGGTGTGAATCCGCTTTGGCGGTACGCATCTGTGGCAATCGCGATTCTCAACGTTGGTGCTGCAACGTCGTGGTACATCGGTACGACCATACGCGCGAAACAAATTGTTCGAGAAATCCGTTCCCGCTGCAACATGGATGGCGCGTTTCCATCGATGATCGTGCCTCAGGCTCGTGACCTCATGGTCTTCGTGGATGCTCACAATTCGCATCGCGATGTCCACACGCTCGCGGACATTGTCGAACAGCTCGGTCGACGTGACCGTGTTGACAGGGTCTCGATCCAAGTTGACGGCGAGAATTGGAATGCCAACGATTTCGAATTGGTGATCGAACGTTGTCATCGATATTCCATCTTCGTGGATGTTTATCTGGCGACGCGGGGTAAGAGAATCACGTGCATTCCGTGAGAAGCGGGAGAATGTGGCATCATTACAGATGATTGAGCGGCTTTCGGTTCCCTCGCTGCGTGCAGGTGGTAAGTTCGAAATTCTCTGAGACGGATTCGGGCTGGGAGTCCCATTTTAAGTGACACCCGGATCCCGCTGCTTTGGCTGCATTCTTCCCCCGCCGCCGGGGCAGCCCTTTTGAGATCCCGCCCCGCGTCGTGGGTCGCATGTGCCGTCTTGTCAGCGAGCCCGAAAGAGAGTGCCGTCGAGGAAAGGATCGACAGGCGTTCGAGTAGCTTCTGCCTCCATCGCTTCGCTGCCGTGGGTGAGTCCCGGTGGATGTACTGCACGATGTCATGAAGATCACACCGTTCATGAAGATCACACCGAGCTCGCTCGGAGAACTCAATCGTGAACGCCATACGTTTCGTCGAGCTCCCGAAAGACGGATTCCATTTCGTGTGTTCGCCCAACCTCGACGTCCCGCAAGCCGGCTTCGACGGACTGGCGCATTTCCGAATCGGTGCCGACTCCCATCATCCGGCGGTAAAGTTCGGCAGTCATGAGAACCTAGGACTCACCGTAAACGAATCCACGCCCCTGCTGAAGAGCCTGCTGTTGGGCGGTCGAAAGTTCCGGCGGTTTCATCTTCGTAGCCTCTGCATTGGACGCGACCATACATGTTGTAAGCTGACTCTCATTATACCAAATCCAGACGCCGGGCGAGAAGGTTCCGTTGAGCGGGGTTCGCAAGTACCTGGCCAAGAAACAGGTTACGCTTTCGGGCCGCGCGAGACGCCTGCGCGACCTCACTCCCTTGCGCGGAACTTTGAAATCCTGGCCCCGTTGCGAGTCCTTGTGGCTGCCGAGAAGGGCGGATGCGAACCGGCTCCGTGATCATTTCTCGGACGCCGTGGTCGCTTCAGGCTCACTACGTCAAGTTCGATCCGGACACTCACTTGTTGTCTACTTCTCCCGATTGAAGATCTTCTGCCCTCGAAGACCTTCCCGCAAGCCGACGAACCAGCGTCTCACGCACGACGCCGATCGCCCGTGCCGGATCGTAGTCGATTCCCGGTCGAAGGAGAGGACGGATGTCCGAAAGGAAGGCGTCGTCTGCCTCTTTGTCTCTCAAGTTCTGTTCGAACTGAGCGCGGCTCGGCGACCGGCCTTCAAAGTCCATGTAACCGATGAAACAGCCAACAATGCGGTCCGGATCGATCTTCTCTTGCTGAATGCAAAGCCACAGATCGAACAAGTCCCGGCCCTTTCGCCGTTGATAGAGGGCTCGCAGTTTGGTGGCGAGCAACTCATCGAGTTCAAATGTCTCAACCTGAGATTCATCGGTGAACCAAGGATTCGTGATGGCGAATCGGTGAACCGCACGTCCGAGAATACGAAAGTGCTCTCGCGTGTTGATCTCAACCTTGAGCCTCAACGGGCGGATCGGTGGGACCTCCGACACGAAACGGTAAACGAGCGACACGCTGTCGGGGCCCCGCGATCTTCGCGGCTTGCCCAGCCAACCGTCGAGCTTCGCGCGGATCGCATCGAGCACGGGTCCGATCGGGCCGGGAGTCATCTGCACCAGGTCGATATCCTCCGAGTACCGAAACGGACGTTGGATGACCAGCTTGTGGAGCGACGTACCGCCCCGAAGCGCGAGGTTGTCGGACAGAAAGTCGTCCGCGAAGAGTTCGATCAATGCGCGAGACAGCACCAGATCTTGTTCGACTTGCGC
>JALSIV010000063.1 GCA_026989685.1 Pirellulaceae bacterium
GAGGATACCAACGATGGTTATGACGAGGTCCGCGAATTCGTCAGCTTCTTTTCATTCGAATGGGTGGGCGACGGGTTTCCCGTGCTGCTGGCGCTTGCGGTCAGTCTCCTGCCCGCCGCCCTTCTCTCGCAGATCTCCTGTATGCCGTCCGAAGCCGCGATCGTCTTTTCCGTGGTTTGCGCCTGGCTCTTCTTTCCCTTCATCCTGTTGTCGATGCTGGAAGGGGCCTCCTGGACGGCGCTCTACAGTCCGGTGATCGCCAAGACCTATGTCGAGCACCGGAAGAAGTGGATGCATTTCTACGTCGAGACGGCGATCCTGGCGATCGTCTCCCTGCCCCTTTTCTTCGTTCGGCTTCCCTTGATGTGGCTTTGGATTCCCTCACTCCTCACCGCCGTCGCCGCCCTGCTCTACTTCCGACTCCTCGGACGACTCCTTCGTTGGACGGCCATGGCGCCGCCCGAAACGCCCGCCGCACCGCACGAACAACTTCCCGATCAACCAGCCGACTGACCTTGGAGGCCGCAACAGAATGGCGGGTCGCAAGCAACATGTCCGAGGCTCGGCAACGGCACCGTGGAGCATGTTGCAGGCTCTTGGATCCCTTCACAAGAACTCCGTCAGCTCATGACCTGCGCCATCGCCCGGCAGACGTAGGACAGGTTGTCGGCATTGAGTCCGGCCATGTTGATCCGTCCGCTGCGGACGAGGTAGATGCCGAACTCGGACCGCAACCGGTCGACTTGAAGTGGCGACAGGCCGCTGTAGGAGAACATGCCCCGCTGCCGCAGCAGGTAGCTCACATCGCGCGATACGCCTTCACGTTGCAGACCTTCCACCAGCGCGCTGCGCAGCCGGGAGATTCGTTCTCGCATCTGGCCGACTTCTTCTTCCCAGTGCGTGCGGAGCGTTTCGTCGGACAGGATCATCGCCACGATCGCCGCGCCATGCTTGGGCGGATTGGAGTAGTTGGCTCGAATGACCTGTTTGAGTCGGCTGCCGACCGCCGGAACCACCCCCGCCTCGCGTGCCACGATCGTCAACGCCCCCGTGCGTTCGGCGTAAAGCCCGAAATTCTTCGAATAGGAGCTGGCCACGAGGAACTCGATCCCCGCATCGGCGAAGGCCCGCACAGCACGCGCATCTTCGTCGATTCCTCGAGCGAACCCCTGGTAGGCGAAATCGATCAGCGGAAGCCAGCCTTGCTCGCGTGCCATGGCTGCGATCGCCTGCCACGTTTCGCCGTCGGGGTCGACGCCGGTCGGATTGTGGCAGCAGCCGTGCAGGCAGACCGCGTCCCCCGATGGAATCTTGCGGAGTGCATCGAGGAATCGGTCGCGGTCGAGTGCCGTGCCCGTCTCATCGAGATAGGCATACGTTTCGACGTCGAGCCCCGCCGCGTGGAACACGTTGTGGTGATTGGCCCAGGTCGGACGGCTGCACCAGATGCGCTGACAGAGTTCATTGCGGCGGAGCCACTCGCCGGCCACGCGCAGCGCACCCGTGCCGCCGGGCGTCTGTGCGGCAACCCAGCGCCCCTCCTCGATCACCGCCGACCCGGTTCCGAAGAGCAGTCCGGCCGTGGCCAGGTGGTAGTCCGGCATCCCGGCGATTCCCAGGTAGGCCTTGGTTGCTTCCCGCTCCAACAGACGCTCCTCGGCCGCCTTGACGCATTCGAGGATCGGCGTCCGCCCCGCTTCGTCCCGGTAGACGCCGACTGTCAAATTGACTTTCTGATCCCGCTTGTCCTGCAAGAACGCTTCGTTCAGCCCCAAAATGGCGTCGGGCGGCGCCTCGGTCACCTGGTCGAACATGTCGTGTCGCCTCGGAGAAAGAATGGTTGTCGTGCCGTTCCGGCGGCTCCACCTTCATGGTAGGAATCAGGTGAACGGAGGGCGAGTGGTCCGAATCGACGCGTCCTGTTCCGGCGGAATGTGGTATGCTGCCACAGACCGGTCTACCGGGAGGCCGGCTCGAGACACTTGAAGGTGTTCCGGTTCGAAGACGTCCACGCCTGCTTGACGAAGGCATGGCTGGAGCGGGACGCCTTTCCCATTCTCGCCGTGGCATGCGAGATCCGCGCGAACGTTCTCCGGGAGTACGCCAAACTCCTCGTGGGACATGATCAGACGCTTACGTAATCCAGAGAGGAGGAATGATGATTCACATTTCGGCTCGCGTAGCCTGGCACAACGACGGCTGGAACGGACGTATCTGCGGCAACCCGGGTGGCAACACATACTGCGTTGGTTCGCACTCATACCCCGGGCAGCTGATCGCCGAAAAGAGGTCGCTCGAATGGGAGGAGGAGGTTCGTGGGCGTCAATGCAAGGATCTGGAGCGAATTCCACCATGCTGCTATAGCGTGAATGCTTTTGGATTGGATGAGTCGCCGGCTGAGGCCGAGCCGCCCGCGTGGTTCAACGACGATACACGGACGCGGCGCTGGATTCTGCCCCCTGCTACGGTCTGTGTCTGGCCTTATGAAGCGATGTACGGAGACGATGTTCGGGGTGGAGGGCGGTTCGACTACGATCGGCGTCTGGCAAACGCGCGAGAGTACTTCAACGCCATTCGCCCGGATAAGAGTCTGATCTTCTACTACGCGAATTACTCCAACCCGTTCAGCGAGGATGAAACGAAGCGCTATGTGTTTGTCGGCTTGTCGCGCGTAAAAGCTGTGGGGAAGGAACTGTTCTATGAGGGATGCTCCGATCATGTGAAGAAGAGATACGGTGGTGGTTTTGTCTGGCAGCGGGCGATCACTTCGCATTATCCCGACCAAGGGCTGCGGTTGCCGTACCACGTGTATCGGGATAGGCCGGATATCCTCGAACGGATCGCACTTTTTCCCGAGAACCCCAGGCTGTGCAAGTATGGGACTCGACATTTTGAGGACGACGACGCCCTCGGCCTGGTGGAAGGATTCCTGCGCGTGGTCCGTGAGCTTCGAGATATCGGCGACACGACGGAGGACTGGTCCATCCGTGTCCGTTGGCTTGAGGACTTGATTTCCGAATTATGGCGACATCGCGGTCTCCTGCCCGGTATGGCAGTGGTGCTCAAGGTGCTTTCTTTCCACGATGCCATCCCTTTTTTCAAGCAGAAAGCGCACGAAGGCAGCGAGTTGGAAGCCAGCGAGGCGTTGTTCGCTCTCATAGAAGGCAAGACAGACAACGTTTCCGGACTGAATATCGACGCCTCGCAGATCAAGAGTGTGCGCAGGCAATGGAAGCTGCGGACGAAGCCGGAACAGGAGCTTCTGCGGGATGTGCTTCCGCGGTTTTCGCTGCGGGACGACCAGATCTTCAAGATCCTCGCCGACGGACGGGCTCGAAACGGTATCACCGCCACTCTTGATGCCATCGCCGCCAATCCATACATTCTCTCTGAGCAGTATCAGGGCGACGACCCCGATGACATCATCCCTTGGGGAACCATCGATCGCGGTATGATCCCGTCGCCCGAGCTCGGCGGCGGCGCCTCCGCCGATGCCAACGACGGACGTCGATTCCGCGCTCTTCTGGTGGAGGCGCTCCGGCGTGAGGGCCCTCACGTGTTCGCACCCGCGGATACCATTATCAGGGCGGTCAACCGGCGTCTGGCCGTGCTCCCCGAGTGGAAGCGTTTCGCGTTCAACGAGCGATTCCTCTCCGCTGATGAGGAACTCATCCGCGAGGCGGTGGAGATCCGCGAGGAGGACAAGCGGGTCTACCTGTATCTGCGAGAGGTTTTCGAGGATGAACGCTTGCTCGAGGAGAAGCTGCGGTTCCTGATCGGAGGACCCGATATTGCATTGCAC
>JALSIV010000064.1 GCA_026989685.1 Pirellulaceae bacterium
ATGGTGTTTGGAAAGGGTTCCTATACGCGCCGCAAAGCGATTTGGCCCGCCGAGCCGCCAGGGAATACGCCGCTGCCATCGAAAAGCAGGTCGAGGCGTGCCGGCGGGTCTTCGTCCGCCCGCTTGGCGTGATCGCCGGCGAGGCGGGTACGGGCAAGACGACCGTTATCCGTGCGCTGATCAAGGCCATAAAACGGGGGCACGGCGCCGGCGCATCGGTCATAGCTCTCGCGCCCACGGGAAAAGCCGCCGACAGAATCCGCGAGGTTGTGGAGGAGGATGATGCGCTCCGCGGACATGTGGAGGTTGCAACGATGCACTCGTTCCTGGCCAAACGGGGGTGGCTCAATGACAACATGACGTTTAAGCGGTCCGGCGGGCGCGTGGAAGAAGACTACGCTACGTACATTCTGGACGAGTGCTCCATGCTCGAAGTGGGGCTGACAGCGACCTTCTTCCGGGCTGTGCGCTGGCCCACGGTCCAGCGGCTCATCTTGGTGGGGGATCCAAACCAACTCCCCCCGGTCGGTCGCGGGCGACTCTTCGCTGACATTATCGAGTTTGTCAAGGAACAGGCACCGGAGAGCATCGCCACCTTGGAGCAGAATCTCCGGCAGATGAAGGGGCGGTTCACCGGCGGCGGGACCGGGATCATCGACCTCGCCCATTGCTACCTGCATGGCCGCGACGAAAGTCCCAAGAACGAGGATGTCACCACCGCTGCCGAACAGATGCTGCAGCGTGTCCAACTCGGCGGCGACGTGGCGCCGGACCTGCGGGTCATTTACTGGCGGGACCAAGCAGACCTCTCCCGCGTCCTGCGAGAGCAGATGATCTCGGATCTGGCGGAAGATGTCAGGACGAGCGGCGAGGAACCGGAACAGGACCTCAAGGACCTCTGGTGGCAGGCGCACAAGAAGAACAGCAAGCCGGCCAACTTCCAGATACTGAGTCCCTACCGTGGCGAATTCTTCGGCGTAGAGGAGATCAACCGCGTTTGCCAGGAATACATTCGGGGACAGCGTCCTGCGGGGACGAATGTGCTCGGCGGAGTGATGCTCTTCGACAAGGTCATCCAGGTCCGCAATCGGCCCAGGTCGTGGCCGATTTGGGCCTGGAATCACCAGAAACGCTGTATGGAGAGAATCGAAATCTTCAATGGTCAGCTCGGATTCGTCTGGCCACATCCATTCGATAAGCAGAAATGGAAGTCGCGTTACTTCCGCCTCGACAGGTTCCGTGTCGTCTTCGAGCGGCGTGAGGGCTACTCAGTAGGCTACGGCTCGAGGACCGGCAAAGACGAAAACGGCCGATGGATCGAGGAGGAGAGCGTGGAAGAGAACCTTGAGCTGGCCTATGCCATCTCGGTCCATAAAGCACAGGGGAGTGAATTCGATCGTGTGTATGTCGTGGTGCCCAAGAGCAAGCAGGCACTCCTCTCTACCGAACTCTTCTACACTGCAATAACGAGGGCTCGCCGCCACTGCACGCTGCTGGTGGAACAAGATGTGTCCTCACTGCTGGGGATGAGACGGCCGGAAGCTTCCCGGCTACGGCGCATCAACTCCTCGCTCTTCCGTTTCCGCCCCGTGCCGGATGCACTCCTCT
>JALSIV010000065.1 GCA_026989685.1 Pirellulaceae bacterium
TCGAGCAGCCATTGGGCAAGCCGCTGCCGGCCCCGATCGGTCCACGTGCCGTCGATCCATTGGAACAGCGAACCCGACCCGAAGAGATCCAGATCGTTCGCCAAGTGCATGTGTTCCTCGGGCACGGCGTATCCTGGATGCGGCAGTTTCTGCCAGTTCCGGTCCATGCGAGCCAGAGCGCGCTGGTGCCACTTGAGTAGCCGTTCGGCACGCAATCGGTCGTCTGCCGCAACTTCCTGTCGCCGAGCGGCAACCAGAAAGAGAACCACCACGAACGCAAGGGCGCTGTAGCCGGCCGCCGACCAGGCTTCCGAGGATGCCGCTACGGTCAGAAACACTAGACCTGCCAGGAACAGCAGCAGCCGGACGCGAGAGAGTTGCCGCTCCTGCTTTCGATCGGCCACCAGCCGAGCGCGGTAACGGGCGGCGGATTTTTCGTGGTAGTCGCGAGCCGATGGTTGCCGGTTGCCGGTCATGTTGCCGATGCCTGGTAGAAAAGGAAGACGATCCCGTGGGGATATGGCGACTTGTTCCGTTTTCCATGGCGGACGACGGGGCTCCGTTCGACTCCTCATGAAGAAGAGCGATCGAGACGGGAGTCGACCGTTTTCGTCGTGTCTTTTCTCGTTTCGTCACGTGGTGTGGACGGCGGGGCCCCCCTTCTTTGCCAAGAGGAAGTTTACCGATGATCACGGGTGAGCGGCAGTGCGCCGAGCTGGAGTCGCGTTTTCAACTGCAACGAGTGCCTGCCCAGCGGCTGATACCGGCAGGATTGAAAGTCAAGTGGGGTAGCGCGACGCGCGTCCTGCCACAGCGTCCCATTCGGTGGGGCGATGTCCGCTCACGATTGCTGCCGCTGACTCGGGCGCCTCGAGCCCACGACGTGTTGATTGCTCGGGTCGCCGAATTGAATCGTCACACCGGTATCGAATTGGACAGCGGCAGAAAGAGCCGCTTTTTTCCGGGAGACGTGCTGGGGCTGGTCTTCGGTCACCGCTACGCCACCCGTCAGTTTCTCGGTGATGTCCCCCCGCTGATGCGCCGCTATCATATCCTCAGTCAGGGTGGCGTCTGTGGTCGAGTCTTGTCGGCACCCTCCAAATTCTCGGAACCGACGCTGGTCGAGCCGCTCGGCTATTGGAGTGACCACGATCGCATTGCCAACTTGCGCGACTACGCACCGCAGCCGATTCCCGACGCCCCGCGCATCCGTACGATCCTGGTGGTCGGTTCTTCGATGGACGCCGGAAAATCGACGACCGCCGCGAGTCTGGTGCGGGGGCTTACGCATGCGGGCCGCGTCGTGCACGCCGGAAAGCTGACGGGAACGGCATGCGTCAAGGACCTCAACCTGATGGCCGACGCGGGAGCCGTCCAGACGCTCGATTTTTCCCAAATCGGATTCGCCTCGACATCGCAGGAGTCGCGAGAATCGATCGAGCAGTTGTGTGAAACGATCCGCAGTCGACTCAGCGCCGGCGGTCCGGATTATCTGGTGCTGGAAATCGCCGACGGGCTGACTCAGCGCGAGACCCGCTACGTGCTGGACTACTTTACGCGGAAGCGGCTGGTCGACGACGTCGCCTTGGCGGTTCACGATGCCCTGGCGGCCCCAGCCTGTATCGACTTCTTGCAGCGTGAGTGGGACCTGCAACCGACCTTCGTCTCCGGTGTGGCCACGCTCAGCCCGCTCAGCACCGGAGAACTCGAAGCCGTCTGCCCTTTTCCCTGCTTGCCCGCCAGCGAGTTGCAACATCCCGAGGTGGTGCAGTGGTTGGATGGCCAGGCGGGCTCCTGCTTTGACCGCGCCCGACAGGTTTCCGTCACCCCCGCCGATAATCACTCATGAGTCGTACGGCAAAGGACGGAGTGGCGGAATCTCGCCCCAGGAAACGGAGGCCGAAGGCCGAAGCGGAACTGGCTGCCATCCTGGCCGCCGATCGACCCTTGGCCCGCCGATGTCTGACTGCGGCGACCGTCTTGCGGTTGGCACCGGTCACGCTGCCGATTTGGCTTCGGTTCGCCCTCGATCCGATCCGCGAGCAGCGCTCGACCGACTGGTTCGGCTGGCAGTGGTCACCGGCTGCGCTGCTGGTCGCCACCGTTCTCGTCGGGCTGCTGGTCGCCGTGGTGCGATCGGTTTCGGCGTTCGTCTTCGTGTCGACGGCGGGCTGGTACGGCCACCGGATGGTGGGCCGCATGCGGATCGCCATGTACGAACATATCTTGCGGATACCTGCCCGCTACCTGGACCGGCGAGGCCCGGGGCGAGTATTGTTGCGGTTCATCGGAGACTCGGATGCCCTGAGAAACTGGGTGTCCCGGACTCGTCCCACGCTCATCGCCGACGCGGTCCTGTTGGCCACGCTGGTTCTGGCGCTGATGGTAGTCGCCACTTTGTTGGGAGTGGCCGTGGCACTCTCACTTCCAGCGGTCGTGTCCGTTATTTGGCGGTTGCGGCCGGCTCTGTACCAGCGTACACTCGAGGCGCGGCGACGGCAAGCCGAACTGACCGGCCACATCGAATCGCGCTTGCGGCGATTGCGGCAAGCCAAATGGCTCGACCGATATCGGGCGTTTCGTCAGCCGACTCGGGAGCTGGCCATGGAGATCGCCCATCACAACGCGCGCCGTGACTTGCAGGCGGCTCGCGTCGAAGCGGTCGGTCAGTTGATGGCTTTCAGTCTGTTGCCGCTGGTCCTGGCGGGAGGAGTGACGCTTTTGTGGCATGGCCGGATCACGGTGGGCCAATTCGTGGCGGCTACCTGGTTGTTGACTCATATCATGGTGGTACTGCACCGCATGTCGCGGTCGATCATCATCCGCGAGAAAGCGATGGTGTCGATCGATCGGATTCTCCGCCTGCTGGAACGTGCCGCCGAACGAGGTCGCGGCAGCGAGGCGCCCGCGCTGAAGGTGCGGCGCCCCGTATTGGAATGCCGGGATCTGGTGCTCTCGGACGCCGGACCGGGCTCGGCCGCCCAGCCGTGGAACGCTCGGTTGGTGGGCCCGGGAATCGTCGTATTGCCGGCCACATTGCCGATCGGCGCCTTCCGTGATCGGCTGCTCGGGTTTGGCAAACCGACCGACGGCGATTTGTGGCTCGACGGCCGACAACTCGACGCCACTCACGTTCGATCTCGGCGGCGCGCCGTCGGATGGATCACGTCCGGGCTCTTCGTGTGTGAGGGGTCGGTGGAAGACAACCTCCGGCTCGGAGCCCCGAAGTTGTCGCAGGAAAAGTTGCGGCAGCGGTTGAGCGAATCGCTGGGCGAGGAGGTGACGGATGCGTGGCTGCAGCAGAACGTGTCCGCCAACGGGCACAACATCGATGCCGACCAGGGAATACGCATTGCCTACGCGCGAGCCCTGCTGAACAGACCGCGGGTGTTGTTGGTGGAGGATCTGGGCGAGGTGTCGTTGCAGACGAAAGAGTGGTTGGCCGGGCGTCTCCGCCGCCAGAGCCGGCGGATGCTCGTACTGGTGGCGCACCGTGCGGCGCGGGAATTGGATCGGTGGCTGGGTGATCTGCCATCGCCCACTGCGGCGAACTTTAACGCAGGGTTACCGCCGCTTCGGTCTGCTGGTCGATCTGCTCTTTGAGATAACGCTGAACCGCCGCCAACTGTTCTCGCAGTGCCGCGTTGGCTCGATAAAGCCGGCTCAGTTCTTCCAGCAATGAGGTTTTCTGGCGGGTCAGCTCCTGCAGCAACTTGTCGGTGGCCTCGACGTCTCGGCGAAAACCGGCCAACTCACCGATCTGCCCTTCCGGCAACCCTTCTCCGTCGAGCTTCATTTTTTCGTCTCTGCGATAGGTAATCTGCATATCGCAATGACGCTTGGCCTCCTGCCACTGAGCCGTGTTGGCGGTGACCTGGCGAATGGCTTCCTGAACCCGCTGCGTTTCATTGGCAATCAACTGGAAGCCATCGCGGTAATTGTTGAGTCGGCGAACGAAGACCGGAGCGACGATCTTGCAGATGCCCTGTTCGATCCAGTCATCCAGGTCGTCATCGACGTATTCGCGGTCGTTGTCGTCCCGATCTTCAAGCCCCTTCTTGAAGATGCCGTATTGCCCCTTCTTGAAGGTCACCTTTCCGGAATCGCCTCGTATCAGCCGAGGATCGACGGCGAGTCCGTCGGTATTGAACGACTCGCGAGTATCGGAGAAAGAAACCTCCTTGTCGGGAGCCACCCGGTATTCATACGATCGCAGGAATTCGACCTTATACCAAATCTCTTCTGGATCTTTGCCCTCGGCTTCCTGCAAAGTCAACGACTTGCCATCCTCGCTGTAAAGAGCGGTCAATTCCTGGACGACCTTTTGCCGCCAGGAACCGGCGGCTCGAGGATAGTTGACCGAAACCGCCGTGTCGAACAACCGAGTCAGTGCCTGAGGATCCATGGGACCGAAAATACGCTGCTCGGGGGCATCGTTCGGTTCGACGTACTCGACGATGTCGCGGCTTTCGTCGGTAGCAAAGACATAGTGGCCGTCGACAGGCATGACTTCGTACAGGACCCAGGTGGCACCGGCGCGAACATGCTGCTGCTGGTACGGGTCCAAAGGTGCCGACGGTCGCAGTGTCACTGTTTTGGCATCCGTGGCCGTTACCGTGAATTCGCCGAGATAGGCGCCGGGCAGAAGAAACGGTGGTTGGTCTCCTTGTCCCTGCATGCCGCCGGCTGCCGGGTCGGCGCCCGCAGCAGCAAACGGAACCTGCTCGAGAAAAGCGTAAAGCGAAACTCCCTGAGTAATCCCGTGTACCAGACCGGCCGGCGCGTTGTCGGGCACCACCTGGATTTGAAACTGGTTGTTTTGGACGTTCCGCCGCGAGCATCGCCGCCAAACTCGACCACGCTGATAGACCAGACGATTGAACCGGCCGGTCAACTCGATAAAGGTCGGTTCCTCCTGAACGTCCTTCATGGGATCGCCGTACTTCAGCGTACGCCCCACAGCGCGAGCCTCCTGCAGATCGGCCAAGTTGCGGTCATACGCGACGCGCCACTTTCGCTGCCAGTCCATGTAGTTGGCGACGAGCACCAGCGCGAACATGACCAGCAGGCCATCGAGGAAGAGGGCCGTGATGTGAAGCCAATTCCAGCTCTTGGCGGAAAGGAACGCCAGGACGCAGGTAATGACAAAGAAGAGTCCGAACAGAGCGTAAATCATCGTGACGACTTATTTTTCGTTGGACCAACCGAAGACCGGCCGCGTGAGGGCGCGGACCCATAGGTACGCTCCCTGCCCACACCCGGACATCGAAAAGAGCACGCCTTGGCTCGATGATAAGCTGGGCAATATCGCCTGTCAAGCAATTAATCACGCGAGGCCACGCCATAAGTCGTTTAGGCAGAATGTTTTGAGCCTAGCGGTTTTGCGGTCGCGCATTTGCTTATGGCCTCCCGCTCCGCTC
>JALSIV010000066.1 GCA_026989685.1 Pirellulaceae bacterium
TTCGACGAAGAGTCGATGTTCGCCGAGGAAGATGACGTTGCCTTCGTAGAGGGCGGGGAGTCCGAGGAGCTGGAGCGTCCAGCAGGAGAGTCGCGTGGCGATTTTCTGGAGGGGGACGCTGAGCCAGGTTTCCATGCGGAAGGGGAGCGGCACCATGAAGAAGAGGAAGCCGATGGCGGGGGCGGCCCACCAGAGCATTCGGCGGCCCAGGAGGAGCCAAGTGGCGCCGGCGGTCCAGAGGACGATCGACCAGCCGTCGACGGGCGAGAGGAACAGGGCTCGGCCGGCGATTCGCAGCGCGATGCTGGCGACGATCAGGACGAGTCCTCCCCAGTAGAAGCCGGTTCGGACCTCGGGCATCGATTCGCGACGCAGGTAGAGGAACGCCGCAGCCAGCGGGATCACCAGGTAGCCGTGGGAGTAGTCCGGTTCCTTATCCCAGGCGGCGACCAGTTCTCGGAGGGTCGGCCAGTAGGCGAAAAGGAACGCGCCGAGGACGGCGGCGACGACGAGGTACCGGATCGGCAGCGAAAGCCGGGGCGAGTCGACGCGCGCAGCGGCAGTTTTAGAGCCTTTAACAAAACCCGCCGCGCCGTTTTCCGGCCTCGGGTGTGTTGCTTGCGGCATGGAGTTTTGTGACAGCCTCTTAGACGGATTCATCAATGCTGGAGAGGTGTTCGGAAAAGAGAGTGGCGTCTGAAGGCGGAGTCGAACTTTACGCGAGGAACTTTACGCGAGAAATGAAAATTGAGAATTTTTCATTTTCCAATTTTCATTTTTCAATGACTCCGTCCGCGCGTACTCCGTCCCCGTCGGTTGCGCGGGGCAAGCAGAAAAAGCTGGGTTTTAGGGCCTTTTTCGGGTGGGTGAACCCTCCCGATTGGCCAGGCACACCGAGGTGTGACGGTTTTAGATTAGTCAGGATCGAGGAGGTTGTCAACGATTGGGGAGGGGATGAGCGGTGGGTATTTGAAAAAGAAGAAATTGCCACCCCGGCGTCGGCCACGTCCTCAACAGGTGCCGACTACCGGTCGCCAGCCTGCCACAGTCCGTGAGGCTCGCCACCAGCAACAGAATTCACCAAGCACGAAAAAAACCGGCCCCCCTTTTACAATTGGGGGGCCGGTTCACATTGCATTCAACGTTGCGATTCTACATCGAAAGCACCGATTGACTCACGAGTTCTTTCGATAACGGCGTCGAATGCCACTTGCAACGCCAATCAACCCGAACACGCCCCAGACAGCGAATGTGGCCGGTTCCGGGACGGCATTGAAGGCGAAATTGCCATTGTCCTGGAGAGCCCAACTCGCGGAATCGGAGTTCGTATTATTGGTGACTGTTGCCGATCTGATTGCAATTTGACCAAATGCATCAGCTAGGCTAACGCCCGGAATCAGGAAGTCATCAGCGCCGACGTTATCCAGAAAAACCACTCCCCCGCTAAGCGTGTGTTGCAAGACACTTAGCGAAGCAGTTTCTTGAATCAAAATGTCGTCATCTGCAGGCCCGGCGCCACCATAGTCCGACCTGTCTTTGGCCTGGAAATAGTCACCGTTCGCCGCTACAACGCCTCCAGTGGCGACAATGTCCCAGTCGGCACTGGTGAACCACGCCAGACTCGTGGCCGTGTTGACCGGAGAGACGGCGGTTGTCGATTCTACGATGAGAAACATGGCATCCGAGTCGATTGCCGCGCCGCCCACTCCCTCGGCCAAGAGACCAGCGTCGAGCAAATCAGCGAACGTGGTCCCGGCAGTATCATTTGCACCGTGGAGGAAGATCTTACTTCCAGGCGAGGTTTCTGCCGTGACCTTAATCGAAAAAAGGGCGGCCAATCGCCCGCCTTGGATATTCTCGTTGCCTCCCCCGTCGAGATTCCTCTCGTCGAAGGAAACATAACCGTAGATTACGTCCCCGACACTCAAGACGCCGTTGCCGTCGGTGTCCACAATGTTGGCCCGGCTTTCGTCAATGAAAACATCTTCAGTGCCGTTGAACGTCATGTTATTCGCCAAAACCGATGCTTTCGCATCCTTGGCGATACCAGTCGCAGCGCACAGACACGCCGCAAGGATCAGTAGCTTTTTCATGTTGGATCTCCACTTTCTTGACCGCCGGAAACCAGGCAGGCTCGTTGCTCCGCCTCCTGATGTCAGGCGTATACTTTTGCACTTCCGTGTTTTGCCAGGTCCAAAACCAAGCGAAACACTGCGTAACAGAAAACACTGCGAGACTTATCTCGGCGCTGTCATGTTCAGTGCTGCTGTGGAGGTCGTAGCAAGCCACGACATGGCGGGTCAGGGCCGGGGGCCAACTGAGGAATCGAGACAGAGGTGGTCGCTTCATCGAACGGCCAGCGATTCCAAAGATGCACGGCGACCATTGGGAGGCCGGAGGACTGCGCCGTTCTGAGGGAGAGAGGCGCTCCCAGATGCCCGTCCAGCTTAGTGTGAACGTCTTCGATTTCGATAGCACTCGAGCTGCAATGAACCGGCGTGGACGCAACCACATCTTCGACGCTCGGAACAACGATGCTGGCGTCGACATAGGCGCAGGAAATCCCTACCGCCAAGAAAGCGGCTACCGCGATGAGGATCAGATTTGAAGAATGTCTAGCCACGCTGTTTTTGTCCAGGCAAGGCATCTTCGGTCGTTAACGGTGATGCGAATGGTATGCAATCCAACGGCGGTAGTATAAACAGGGAGCGTAGCCATTGCAACTGTTCGGCTCTCTTTTTTTTCGTGCAGCTGGGGTCATATTCGGGAATACCGTACCAGTGTGTTCATGTGTATATTACTTAGAGGCTGTCACAAAACTCCGTGCCGCAAGCAACACGCCCAAGGCCGGAAAGCGGCGCGGCGGGTTTTGTTACAGGCTCTTAGGGATTGTCGATTATTTGGCAGGTGCAGCATTTGGGTTGGCGAACCTCCGGGCGATGATTTGTCGTTTGAGCCTCTGCCACGGTCCGCGGTTGCCCAGCCGGAGTTTGCCCGAGCGGTATTTCAGCCGGTAGGCGTCGAACTGGTGGTACCACGGTGCCGGACGGGTGGTGCCTCGGCCCAGCAGGATCTTCACCACTTCGGCCGCAGCGACGCCGCTGGCCAGTTGGCAGGCGAGAGCCAGAGAGGGCCCGCGAGCTTCGCCGAGATCGACTCGGCCCAGGTCGATGTAACGCAGATGGGTGGCTTGAGGCGTCAAGCCGACGGCGAAGGCGGCCAGTTGTTCGTGTTCGGACTGGTCGTCTCGGAGATCGAAATACTCGTCGAACGACATTCCGTTCGGGTCGAACACCAGCCACGCCGTGCTGAATCCGATGGGACCGGCAGTCACCACCCACAGCCCGCGGCGCCGAGCTTCCGCGAAGAGTAGACGCCTGGCGCCGATCGAGAAAAAATCGATGCCGTCGAGCACCACGTCGCAGCCCTCGAGGAACTCGTCGATATTCTCTTCCGTGATGAACTCGTTCCACACTCGCACATCCGACTCGGGGTTGATTTGCCGAATCTGACCGGCCATCACCTGAGCCTTGTTGTGCCCCACCGTCGCCATGGTGGCTCCCGCCTGCCGATTGAAATTGGCGACTTCAAATGCGTCGCGGTCGGCAACGTGAAACTTCCCCACCCCGAGCCTCGCGAGCGTCACCGCATGCACTCCGCCGACGCCTCCCATCCCCGCAATGGCGACTCGTGCCTTTCGCAGGCGTTCCTGTTCCACTTCGGAAACCAGTCCCAGATTGCGGGAGAACGCCGTGGCGTAGGAGAAGGGGGAAGTTTGAAGGGGGAGAGAAGGTGTGAGGGGTGAGGGGTGAGGTGTGAGGGGTGAAGTGGGAGGAGTGAGGTGTGAGGTGTGAGGGGTGAGGGGTGAGGTGTGAGGTGTGAGGTGTGAGTCGGTCATGGTCGTGGATTTCCTGAAAAGTCCTGCCGATGCGGCTGGAGGATCCTGAATGACAGTAGGCGTGTTTTATAAGCTCTTTACTTCAAACTTCACCATTTCCCATTTCCCATTTTTCATTTTTCATTTTTCATTCCATCGTTAGGCTGGAAAGCCTGAAGCGAACCTTGCTCCCAACTCAAACGTGGTCAGGCTGGAAAGCCTGACCTACGGGGTGATCGATACTTCGGGGGGCGGGCGTGGCCGATGCGGAAGGCCATGCCGAGTGTGTGTCCTTTCAAGTGTGGCACGAGATTTTGGAACCGACTTTCCAGTCGCCGAACGGCCTGCTGGTCTTGGATGGTCAAGCCGGCGCCGCCGAGTCGATTGATTCGGGCGAAGAAGAGAGGCAGGCTGCCGAGCGGTTGCAGGGCCAGGCCGAGCCGGGATGCCTTGAGCCACAGACGCTGGAAAACGGCACCGGTGAGCAGGGAGTCTCGCCGCCAGGACTCGAGCGGCGCTTCGCTCGATAGCGCATCGCCGCCACCGGAGGGTCCGAAGCTCACCAGTCCCACGGCGCCGCTGCGTATAACACTGATGCGGGAAGGAAAGGCCAGCAGTCGCGTGCCGCCCACCGCACGGAACATTTGCATTGCCTTCCATGACCGGAGCATGGACAAGAAAGTCGCACCGCCCGGCGGCAGTTCCAGCGTGCGCACATCGAGTCCGTCTCCCGTTCGCTCGGCCTCTTCCGGGCCGAACCGCAGTTGTTTGAACAACTCGGCGTGGAACGCGGGATACTCGAACCGCAGTCGATCGCACCGAGCCACCAACGCCGCGAATCGGCTGATCTCCGGTCGACGAGTCAGCCAGGTGATCCGGAACCGCTCCAGTCCCGGGACAGCGGGGAGGGCTGCGCTGACGAGTTGTTCCCGTTCGGCCGCCGTCAGCGGCCGAGTCGAATAGGGACGCCGGTTGGTGTGTCTTTTGAAGATCTCCGCCGCCAGCTCTCCTTCGTCCTCCCAGCCGGCATAATCGGAAATCTCGGAGGGCGGAGGAACCAGGTGACCGTCTGCGTTTTCGATCAAGATCCGAGTCGGTTGGCCGGCGGCGGCCGTGGCGAGATAGACGTTGGTCAACGCCGCTCCGAGGCCGATCAAGTCGAACATGCCGTCGACGTCGGAGGGGAGCAGCCGGCTTCGATCCAGACGGATGACGAAGGCGTCGCGGTGAATGTCGAACCGCCACGGCTGATTGTTGTCGGGCGTGGGGGCAGCGGAAGCGGAGGTTTGAAGTTTGAAGTTTGAAGGGGAGGAGGAGGGGTGAGGGGTGAGGTCGAAGGGGGCAGATTCCGGGTGGTTATTGAGGGCCCGTTCTCCAGTTCCCATTGCCGATTGCTCGCTTTCCCATTGTTCGGTTTGCATTTTCTCGCGTGTGGTTAGGCTGGAAAGCCTGACCTACGGTGCCGTCAGGCTGGAAAGCCTTGGGATCGGATGCTTGGTTGG
>JALSIV010000067.1 GCA_026989685.1 Pirellulaceae bacterium
GATCAACCGGCACGTCAGCCCGGTGCTTGGTTGGAGTTGGATCGTGGCGACAGTGATGGCCAATCTGGTTTGGGCCATGCCCCAGTTTTCGCTTGGTACGGCCGCGCTTCGGCAGAACCTGGGACTACTGACATTTTCGGGAGGCGAATACGCGGCCGCCATTCTGCTCTTCCTCGTATCGGCCGCAGTGGTATGGATGTATGACAAGGGAGGTACCGGATACCGGCTGTTCGACATCCTGCTCAAACTGATGGTCGGTCTGATCGTGGCGAGTTTCTTCATGGTCGTGGTGCGCATGTCGCTCAGTTCCGAAGGACTGCCATGGGGCTCGATCTGGTCCGGTTTCCTACCCGATCCGGGGCTGGTGTTTCATCCGGCACGGTCGTTGAGTGATCTGGTGGCTCAGTCATCGGCGCCTGACTATTGGCATGCGGCGGTCGTCTCGGCGCAGCGTGACCGGATGGTCGCAGCGGCGGCTACGGCCGTCGGCATCAACATGACATTCCTCATGCCCTACTCGCTGCTCAAACGGGGCTGGGACAAGGAGTTTCGGGGGCTGGTCCGGTTCGATCTCAGCACGGGGCTGTTCATCCCCTTTCTTCTCGCCACTAGTTGCGTCGTGCTGGCCGCAGCGTCCCAGTTTCACGCTCGACCGGAGCCGGGCCTGATCGAATATGATCGATTCGGAGCGGCACCCTCGGGACTTCCCGAGAAACTCGTCGAGGCATACGAAGCCAACTTGCAAAAGATTCCGCACATGGGAAAACAGCGGCCCCTATCGGCGATTCCCCGCGCCGACCGCATCCTGGCCGCAACGTTGATCCAGCGCGATGCGTTCGCCCTGGCCAACTCGCTCGAGCGATTCACGGGCAAGGGATCGGCTCAGGTCGTTTTCGGCGTCGGCGTCGTCGGGATGGCCGTATCGAGTATCATCATCCTGATGCTCATCAACGGTTTCGCCGTGTGCGAAATGCTCGATCGGCCATCGACCGGGATGCTTTATCGGCTGGGAAGCCTGGCCCCGGGAATCACCGGCGCGCTCGGAGCGCTCTTCCTGTGGTCGGGTAAGGCCAAGTTCTATCTTGCGGTTCCCACGAGCCGTTTCGGCATGGTACTGTTGCCGATCGCCTATGTGTCATTTTTCTTCATGATGAACAACCGGCGCCTTCTGGGCGACGCCATGCCGACCGGTATCGCCCGCGTCGCCTGGAACGTGCTGATGGGAATGGGCGTCATGCTGGCCGTGATCGGCGCCGCCATCTCGATCCTCAACGACTCGGCCCGAATACCTGGAACCACGATTTACGTGCGCCACGTCGCCGTGGTACTCCTGGCAGGACTGTTGATCCTGGGCGTTGTCCTGCACGCCCTACGAGTGGGAAAACAGAATGCGCATCGAGGAACTTCCACGACGCGGATCGGTGAGTAGCGGTTCATCGAGCCTCGTTGTGCGGTATCCGACGACCTGGTGGGAGCAGGCAACTCATGAAACGAAGTACGCAACGCATATTGACGACGCACGTGGGAAGCCTGGCGCGCCCCGCACGGCAGCTCGAGTTTCTCTTCGCCAAGGAGCGTGGCGAGCCGTACGATGAGGCGGCATTCGAGGCATCGACTCGGGAGGCGGTCGACCAGGTCGTCGCAGAGCAGGTGCGGGCCGGAATCGACATCGTGTGCGATGGCGAACAGAGCAAGTCGAGTTTTCTCACCTATATTGCGGAACGACTGGAGGGGTTTTCGCCGCGTGCCGATCAGGGGGAGGACTTATGGGTCGACTCGCGAGAGACGCTGGCCTTTCCCGAATACTACGAAGCTCAGCGCAAAGCTCGCCAAGGGCTCGTGGCTCAGCCGGTAAAACTCGTCTGCTCCGGCCCGGTGAAGTATGCGGGACACGCGATCTTGCAGCGCGACATCGCGAATCTCAAGGCGGCCATGGAAAAGCACGGCGTCGAGGAGGCCTTCATGACGGCGGTCTCGCCTTCCGATGTGGAAGGGCAGCAGCCGAATGCGTTCTACGATTCGGATGAAGAATACCTCTTCGCCATCGCCGACGCGATGCGGGAGGAGTACAAGGCCATCATCGACGCGGGGCTCGTGCTGCAAATCGACGATCCGCGACTGCTGACTTATTATATTTCGCACCCCGAGTTGAGTGTGGATGACTGCCGCAAGTGGGCCGCGTTGCGAGTCGAGGCGCTCAATCACGCTTTGCGCGACTTGCCCGTGGACCAGATCCGGTTCCACACCTGTTACGGCATCAACATCGGTCCGCGGGTCCATGAAATGAATCTGGCCGACATTGTCGATGTGATGCTGCGAGTCAATGCGGGAGCGTACCTCTTCGAGGCGGGCAATCCGCGCCACGAACATGAGTGGACCGTGTGGCGGGACGTGCCGCTGCCGGAGGGGAAAACGATCGTTCCCGGCGTCATTTCGCATTCCACACCGCTGGTCGAACATCCCGAACTGGTGGCCCAACGGCTGGAACGGTTCGCGCATATCGTCGGTCGGGAAAACGTCATGGGAGGAAGCGACTGCGGTTTTGCGTCCTTCGCGGCCACGGAACAGGAGATCCATCCAAGTATTGTGTGGGCCAAGTTCCGCAGCCTGGCCGAGGGAGCTCGCATCGCGTCGCAACGACTGTGGTGACTCCGCTCATCGCGAACGTGACATTCATCGGCAGCGGTCGCGACGTGCCGCTGCCGGCTGTCCTGCACGGCGTCTCGTCGAACTACTCCACGCCACACATGATGACGGGGTGTGCCGCGGGCGGATTCCCCGGCTTCCCTCGGTGTCACCTGCCGCCGTCCGCCGATTTCACGGCCTCTCGCAACGACTTGATCGTGGCCGATGGAAGGGAGCGGTTGCGGAGAGGGGGCGGTTGCCGGTCGGCGGCGGGGAAGGGCGCGCCGTAACGCGGCTTGAGGCTGGCAAAGAGTCGTTCCAGTTGCCTGCTGGAACCCTCGGCGAGATAGTAGGCGTCGTGGAGCGTTCCCCATGGGCCGTCTCCGGTGGCGCGGGTAAGGCTGTGCATGGAGTCGATGCGGTTGCCGAGCCACAAACGGTAGAGTGCCAGTTTGGGAGTCTCGCGGTCTTTTCCCGTGAAGTTCTCGAGGAACGACGCCAATCCACCGCCGCCGATCGTGGAGACGCTCCGCCGGCTCTTCGCGTCACCGTTGGGGCTGGTGATGGTGGCGCTGTGGCGGAACTTGCCGGAGGCCTCGTCGAAGACGAAGTAGAGCGTGTCGGTCGTGTTGCCGGGCCCGCAACGCTTCATGACAAAAAACCGGAACGGCCGCTCCTTCTTCCAGTTTCACTTCATGTGCGTGTGGGCTCCTTCGCCTTCGCCTCCGAAGCGGGTGAAAACGGTCGCGGGATCGGCGAAGGAAACGCGCGGGTGAAGCTTCGGCGAAGTATCCCAGATCGAGAAGATCGTGCGCCGTTCACCGGGCCGATTGTGCTGGATACCGCAGTAGCCGCCGGCCGGTTCGCCGGGATGCCAGTTGGCCCCGCAATAATAGATTCCCGGATGGGTCGCCAGCACGGTGATTTCGCCATACAAGCATGTCGCCCGGCTGTCCGGTTCCGTCTTCCACCACAGGTGCTGTGCCGCGACACGACCGGTCGACAAGACAACGGCGACGATCGCCGTCACGATGGCCGCGGATCGAATGATCATATTCCACCTGCCGTTCTTCGATTCATGGATCGCGCCCGGCCGTCTCAAGGACGAGTCACCGTTCCGCTGGCCATGGCCACCAGCCCGTTCGGGCCGTCAATCAACAGATTCCCCATCGCGTCGACGCCATGGCATACCCCGTCCACCGTCCGCGATCCCTGTAGCACGGTAACGCGGCGGCCTTGCAGCCGACAGTGGGGCGCCCAGGCCTCGGGCAGGTCGAGCCGGCCGTCGGCAAGTTCATGCCACACGCATTCCAACTGCAACAGAACTCGCTTCAGGACGTCCCCCAGCCGGAACGGCCGAGCGATTTCGGCCGACAGGGTGGCTCCCCGCGCCCGGACATCGTCAGGTGCCGGGTCGAGCGAGTTATTCACGTTGATGCCCAGCCCCACGACCAGTCGATCCAGATGGCTCACGGGTCGATCAAGCAGGATGCCGGCGACTTTGCGACCGTGCAATAAGACATCGTTGGGCCATTTGACCTGGAATCGCCCCGCCGGATGCAGTTCGGCGAGCGCCGATCGCACGGCGAGCGCGGTCGCCACCGAGAGGCGCGCATCGACCGAGGGGACGGTGTTTGCATCGACCACCAGGGAAAAGGTAAGTGCCCCCGGCGAAGCCCACCAGCGGCGCACACCGCGTCCCCGACCGGCGGTTTGCCGCGCCGTGAGCACGAGCAGGGGGAGGGCCACGGCGGGGTCGCCGGCGCACTCGACCGCTCGATCCTGCGTCGATTCGAGTTCGGCGTAATACTCGACCGAGCGCACAAACGTCTCGCGCGATAACCGCTCCAGGGCTGCCGGAGCCAGTGACGCGTCGTTCACATCCGTGGACTCCTCACAAACGAGTCGAATCGTATGCCATTTCACATTGCCGCCTTCGATGGTCCGGGTTTTCGGCCCAAACGACAAGTGGGCAAATGTTCCGCGTCGCATCGTCCGATGTTTCGTTTCAAGCGGGGATCGTATAGGATGGGTCTGCCGCAAGGGGCGGCAGGGGAACCGATCGGCACACGTGGCGGAAGGTGCACCTGCGCTCGATGGACGATCGTGTTCGTTGGATCGATCGGTTCGTTCGGTTGACTTTTTTTGGGAGGAGTGCGGAACATGCGATGGCAAAACGGGTTTGGACCGATCGCCGTTGCCGTGGTCGTCGGGTGTTGCCTGACGGTGGGCTGCAACCAGACTGATTCGGGAACGAGAGGCGGAGGAGACGGGTCGAGCGGTTCGTCGGCGGTCTCGGCACCGGACGTTCAGAACGCCGGCGCACCGTCGAAGGATGACAAGAATCTGGAAACGGTGCTCGTCGCCGTTACCGGGATGACGTGACCGAGCGGCTGTCCACCTCGAGTCAAAGTAGCGCTCGAGTCCGTACCGGGTGTACGGGAAGTGACGGTCGATTTTCCCAGCAAGACGGCCACGCTGAAGGTCGACAAGGGTGCCAAGATCGACACGGAGACGGTCGAGGCGGCCTTGAAGAAAGAGGGGTTCGGGGGCTCGGTCAAGTCGTGAGGCGGCATGTTGGCGTTGCTGGCCCTATTGCCGATCGTCGCCGTCGGAGTGCTCCTCGTAGGGCGGCGCTGGCCGGCGAGCCGGGCGATGCCGGTTTGCTACGTCGTGGCGGCGCTCCTGGCGCTGGCCGTATGGCGGGTTCCCGCCGTGATCGTGGCAGCCGCGTCGATCAAAGGACTACTG
>JALSIV010000068.1 GCA_026989685.1 Pirellulaceae bacterium
ATCCGGCTCGGTTGCGACAGGTCCTGATCAATCTGGTGGGCAATGCCATCAAATTCACCGAAGCGGGCGAAGTGGTGGTCGACGTCGAGTTGTCGGAACTGGACCCGCACAAGGTCGCCTTGCGGTTCGAAGTGCGCGACACGGGGATCGGCATTCCTCCCGACAAGATCGAATCGGTTTTTCAGAAGTTCGAGCAGGCCGATTCGTCGACGACTCGGCGCTACGGCGGCACGGGACTGGGACTGGCCATCGTTTCCCGCATCGTGGCCGCGATGGGTGGAGACATCGACGTCAACAGCCAACCGGGACAGGGAAGCACCTTCGGCTTTACCGCGTGGTTCGAAACCGTCCCTCAAGCCGTCGCCAAGGAATCCCGGTTCCCAGCGGAGACACGCATCCTGGTGGTCGACGATAACGCCACCAACCGGCGGATTCTCCGTGAGTCCCTCGAGTTCTTCGGTGCCTCGGTCGACACCGCCGAATCGGCTGAGCATGCATGGGAACAACTGCAGTCGGCAGTCCGGCACGACCGCCCCTACACCCTGCTCCTCACGGACGTCCACATGCCGGGAGAAGACGGATGGACCCTCGCCGAGCGAGTGCGGGAAGATCCGCAACTTCGGGAATTGCCCCTGGTGTTGCTGACCTCGGGGCATCGGCTGCCCCAGCGGCCGACACGACTCGATTTTTCCCGGGAAACCTGTCTACTCAAACCGATCAAACAAAACGAGCTGCTGCAAGTCGTTTCCGAACGCCTGGGAGCCGCACCGGCCTCCAGCCGGCAACCGATCCCCACGTTTCCCCAGGCCACCCGCCACCTCCGTGTGCTGCTCGCCGAAGACAACCCCGTCAATCAGAAGCTGGCGATGGCACTGCTCAACCGTCTGGGACACTCCGTGAAACTGGCCGAGAACGGCCACCAGGCAGTCACACTTCGCCAAAACGAACCATTCGACCTGATTCTGATGGACGTCCAAATGCCGGAACTCGACGGCATCGAAGCGACGCGTATGATTCGCCAATGGGAAACCGCATCAGGCTCGCCGCGAGTCCCCGTCATCGCCTTGACGGCGCACGCCCTCAGCAGCGACCGCGACGCCTGCTTGGCCGCGGGAATGGACGGCTATCTCTCCAAGCCGGTGCGCAGCGAAGAACTCCAGGCCACGTTGGCGAGACGGGTGGCCAACGAGGACGACACGACCACGCCCCCCGCTTCCCTCGGAAGCTCGGCCGAAATCGATTGGCAGGCCGCTCTGGAAGCCGCGGGCAACGATCCGGGACTGCTCCGTGAGGTGATCGACGCCGTGGTGACCGAAGTTCCTCGCTTCCGACAGGAAATCGAAGCCTCGCTGTTCAACGGTGACGCGGCGCTGCTGCAGCGAGCCGCTCACTCGCTCAAGGGCTCCCTGTCCTTCCTCGGAGCCGACACCATCTTGCAATGGGCTCGCGAACTTGAGAACCTGGGCCGGTCGAACGATCTGCACGATGCGGCCCCTCTCGCCGATCGCCTGCGAACCGCACTCGATCCGCTGTTGCAGGAGTGCCACGACTGGCTGGCAACGTTTCACTCCAGCAACGCCGACGAGCCCGACTCCACTTCACCATCACCTGGGAGATCCCCCGCATGACGCCACCAACCGTGATTGAACTGAGTGATGCCAACTTCGACGACGAAGTCTTCTCCGGTAGCGATCCGATCCTGGTCGAGTTCTGGTCGGAAGGATCCTACGCCTGCCGAGAAGTCGAGGGCGTCCTGGACCGACTCGCCGAAGAGTACCGCGATCAGGTCCGGGTCGGACGCCTCGACGCCGACGCCAGTTGGCAGACGGCCGAACAGTACGACGTGCGCACCTTCCCCACCGTGCTCGTCTTCCAGAACGGCCGCGTCGTCGATCGTATCGAAGGAGCTCGCTCGCCAACCGATTACCGGCAGGCCGTTCACGAAGTCATCGCCCAACACTGGGTGATCTGACGTCGTCATCCAACACAGTTGACTCGGGGCTTTTCATTTTCCGGTCAGGAGATCTGCCATGCGCAAGCCTTTCGCTCTGACATGCATTGCCACCATTTGTTGTCTATCTTTTTCTGCCGCCCGGCACGCCGTCGCCGACGACCAGCCATCGATCACCGTTCATGGAGAAGCCGTGGTGAAGGTCGCTCCCGACAAAGCCGTGGTCTCGTTCCAGATCGACGCCGAAGACAAGGACATCGTCACCGCCAAGCAGCTCAGCCGCACGGCCTACGACCGAGCCATGAAGAGTCTGGAAACGTGCGGCGTCTCGCGCGACGCCGTGCAAACGGCCCAGATTTCGGTCGCTCCGAAATACTCCCGGGACTACCGCCGCGACGACCTGATCGGCTACACGGCCAACATCGCCTTCAACGTCACACTCGATGATCCCGACAAGGTCGAAGAAGTCGTCACCCAAATGCTCAAGGCCGGCGTCACGCGAGTCGGCGACGTCAGCTTTCAGACGACCGAGTACAAGAAACACCGCGAAAAAGCTCGGGAACTGGCTCTGTCGGCCGCGCGCGAAAAAGCGGAAAAAATGGCGCGTACGCTCGGAGTCGAAGCCGGACGGCCTCTTCAAGTCACCGAAACCGGAACCAGCTCCTGGGGCTGGAGAAACTCGATGCCCTCGCAAAACGTCTCCGTCTCGCTAGCCGGCGGAGACGGCAGCGGTCCGCTGGCTTTGGGCAAGATCTCGATCCGAGCCTCGGTGACCGTGAAGTTTCAGCTCAAATCGAAAAGCGACCGATAGCCGCCCGTCCCCCTGAGAACGCCGCACTCGGTGCACCCGACCGCGGGCGTCGCGGTGTTTACGCCCGCGCGCCCACGGGTTCCCCGGCTTCCGCCTTGCGGAATACGAACTCCTCGCCGACGAAGTCGATCTCGATGCGATCCCCTTCCTGGAAACTGCCACGAAGCAGTTCCCGGGCCAGCGCGTTTTGCAGCGACTGCTGAATCACGCGTTTCAACGGCCGAGCACCATAGACGGGATCGTAGCCCTGGTTGGCGATCGCGGCTTTGGCGGCTTCGGTGACCACCAACTCCAACCCCTGTTGCTCCAGCAACCGCGACAGTCGCCTCATCTGGATTTCGACAATCGCCCGGATCTGCTCCCGCCGCAGAGGATGAAACACGATCACTTCGTCGATCCGGTTGAGGAACTCGGGCAACAGACGTGTCTTGAGTACGTCCATCACGGCCTTCTTAATCTCCTCGTCCGAACCGCCGATTTCCGTGATGCGCTGGATCTCCTGACTCCCCATGTTGCTGGTCATCACCACAATCGTGTTGCGGAAATCGACGTGGTGACCGTGGTTGTCGGTGAGCGTGCCCTCGTCGAGTACCTGCAACAGGATGTTGAATACGTCCGTGTGCGCCTTCTCGATTTCATCGAGCAAGATCACGCTGTAGGGACGGCGGCGGACCGCTTCGGTCAGTTTGCCCCCTTCCTCGTAGCCGACATATCCGGGAGGCGCACCGATCAGGCGGCTTACCGTGTGCCGCTCCATGAACTCGCTCATGTCGATGCGGATCATCGCGTTCTCGTCGTCGAACAAGGCTTCGGCCAGCGCCTTGCACAGCTCGGTCTTTCCGACCCCCGTCGGCCCGAGGAACAGGAACGAGCCGAGAGGCCGGTTGGGGTCCTGCAGACCGGCTCGAGCCCGCCGCACGGCGTTGGCCACCGCCTCCACTGCCTCGTCCTGCCCCACCACCCGCTCGTGCAGTCGGTCTTCCAGCTTGAGCAGCTTTTCCTTTTCCGACTCGAGCATCCGAGTGACGGGAATTCCCGTCCAGGCGCTGAGCACCTCGGCGACTTCCTGCTCGGTCACCTCCTGCCGCAGCAAGCGCCGTTCGCTCTTGGGTTTCTCGGACGCTTCCTCGCTCTGCTCTTGAGCCTCGATCCGTTCCATCAACTGGCGGCGCCGCACGTCCAGTTCATAGAGCTGTTGATATTCCTGCTCGCTGACGGGCAGACCCGCCGATTGCTTTTCTTTGATCGTCCTCTCCAGCCGAGAAAACTCGAGCTGAACCGAATCGTAATCGGCGCGGAGTTTCTTGATGTCACCGAGTCCCAGTTTTTCGGCTTCCCATTCTTCACGGAGACTGGCCAACTGCCGCTTCTGCTCCTGAATCTCCTCCTCGATTTCCGCCAGGCGTTCCCGCGCAGTCGGGTCGGTCTCGTCCTGCAATTGCCTGGCGGCCAATTCCAGTTGCCTCAGTCGCCGCTGCACTTCGTCGATCTCGGTCGGCACGCTGGCCAACTCCATGGCGATCCGCGCCGCCGCTTCATCCACCAAATCGATCGCCTTGTCGGGCAGGAAACGGTCGGTGATGTAACGGTGGGACAGCTTGGCGGCCGCGATCAACGCCGAGTCGGTGATCTTGACGCCGTGGTGGCTTTCATAACGGGCCTTCAGTCCCCGCAAGATGGCGATCGTGTCGTCGACCGAGGGTTCCGGTACGAAGACCGGCTGGAATCGCCGTTCGAGCGCCTTATCCTTTTCGATGTGCTGGCGGTACTCATCGAGCGTCGTGGCGCCGATGCACCGCAGTTCGCCTCGAGCCAACGCCGGCTTGAGTAGATTGGCGGCGTCGGATGCCCCCTCGGCGGCTCCCGCACCGACGACCGTGTGCAACTCGTCGATGAACAAGATGATGTTCCCGGCTTCCTGCACTTCACGCAGCACCGCCTTGAGCCGTTCCTCGAACTCGCCGCGGAACTTGGATCCTGCAATCAGAGCTCCCATGTCGAGGGCAACCAGGCGTTTATCCTTGAGATTCTGAGGGACATCGCCTTCGACAATCCGCTGAGCCAAGCCCTCGACAATCGCCGTCTTGCCCACTCCCGGTTCGCCGATCAACACGGGGTTATTCTTGGTCCGGCGGGAAAGGACTTGCACGACGCGGCGGATTTCTTGATCGCGACCGATCACCGGATCGAGTTTCCCCTGCTCGGCCTTTTCCACCAGATCGATGCCGAACTTCTTGAGTGCCTGGAAGGTGTCCTCGGGCGATTGATCGGTGACTCGGGATCCCCCGCGGAGCTCTTTGAGCGCCGCGAGGAGATCCGACTGCGAGACACCGTTGACTTGCAGCAACGCTTTGGCTTTCGATTCGGCCTGCGTCAGCGCCACCAGCAAGTGCTCGGTCGAGATGAACTCGTCCGTCATCTGTTCCGCAAACGTCGCCGCACTTTGGAACACGGCGTCGAGTTCGCGGGACAAACCGACTTGAGCGCTTCCAGTGACCTTGGGAAGGCGGTCGAGTTCGGCGGCCACCAACGTCGCCAGTTGGCCGCGGTTGGCTCCGACCTTGTCCAACACCGGAGCCACCATCCCCTCGCCCTCGGCCAACAGACCGG
>JALSIV010000069.1 GCA_026989685.1 Pirellulaceae bacterium
GGCCGTGATGAGCTGGCCGTAGGTGAGGAAGTGGTAGCGACGGAGCGTTTCGCAGTATTTCTCGAAACAGTCACCAAAGGCTGTTCCGGCGAGCTTGGATTTGTCGATCAGTTCATTTTCGACGACGTCGACATTCTGCTGGAAGTCGAAGATGGGGCGCCAGTGCGCGTTTCCAAGCCTATTCAGTTCCAGACGTCGGTACTCCCGGCTCAGGAGGCCAGCGTGACGATTCTCGTCCAAGACATCGAAATTGCCGTACTCGGGGACGTGATCCTGAAGCAAACGCAGGCAATAAGAGTGGATCGTTCCGATGAACATCGGGCCGAGCTGATCCAGGAAGGCTGTCCCCATGGACTCTTCGATCCGCCGGGTGATCCGTGTCTTGAGGCCGGCCGCCGCCCGTTCGGTGAACGTGAATGCGACGATCGCTTTCGGATCGGTACCCTTTTCGACTAATGAGGCGACACGTCGGGAAATGGCTTCCGTTTTTCCCGAACCGGCGCAGGCGATGACCTGGAGATGACCGTCGCGGTGAGCGATCACTCGCTTCTGCTCGGGTGACGGTTTGAACGACGTCTTGCTCATCGTGATGGTGTCTACGTGCTGAGACGACGAGACTATTGACACAAAGTCCATGAGCAGGACTCCGCATTCCTGCAACGGTTGTGACGTCTTCGCGTTCCCTTTTGGCCATCCAATCGCCGTTTTCGGCGCCCCCCAGACGGCTCTCGCCAGTCGTTGCGGGGAAAGGAACGCACGCCCAAGAATCCGCCCTGCTGCCCTCACGGGCGAATTATCCATCGACCGTCGCCAACCCTTGCGACCCCTTGCGGTGATCGATCGCTGGCCACCGAACCCGCAATCCGTGTCCGATCCCGCTGTGGATTCAAGCACAGTCAATCAACTGTCGGCTGATTCAGCGTTCCATTCTTCAGTCTGAATCAGCTATTGTCAACAGGCCGGAGTAGGGGGAACATGGGCAACCGTTACTTCCCAATGGGCGGATAACACATCGGGCCCCAGTCGTGGTCGGCGCCATGGTCGATCCAGACTTCCAGAAAGGCCGGGACGAGTTTCTTCATCAACAGGATGCACCGTCGTAGCGATGTGCGGTTGAGCTTCCCGCGGTACGTTGCCGCGCCATGCACTAGCTGGCAGCGCATCAAGTAGACCCGCTCAAGAACTTCATCGAGGATCTTCACCCACCGCTGTTCCACATACCATGCCTGAGCCCGGTGTTTGGCCTTCCTCGCCTGCCCCGCTCGGCGCTGCGACGGCTCCTGCCAGAAGAACCCGCTAAGGAATTCGTCATCCAGCAATGAGAGCACCAGCCGCTTGTTCTCGGTCAACATCGAACTCATGTAGCCCGTCGTATCCAGCTCCAGGATGGCGTCGACGAATTTCCGCCAGCAATCGCGATCCGGCCGCGGCTCGCGACGCACCGGATCCCACTGGCCGTACATCGAGTTGAAGGCGATCCAGAGACTGATCAGGGACAAGTCGTCTGACTCGGCATGCTCGGTCGCCTCCACCTGCGCCAACCAACTACAGGCCCGGTGGAAGCGAATGGCCGTATTCTGCTTCTCTTCACCTTGCTGCGAAAGCCGCTCTTTGTGCGGCTTCCACCGTCGGCGGAGTGACCGTACCGAAATCTCCTCAGCACCGCCGCTCATGCCCGTTGTTCCCTCGCCTCTCCTCTTCACGATATTTTTCGATAGGCCGCGATACGATCTAATCGAAACGTCTTCTCGCAATGGCTCTGGTGGCATACTGCCGTCAGATAGAGTTGTCCCCGTGTTTGGATCACGCCCAGCGGCGTCACCGCGCGAGTCGCCCCGGGTGTGCTGCCTCCCATGTAGGTCATCTCGACCGGCCGCTCGTCCGCGATGGATTCCCACAGTTCTTCGAATCCAGGCGGCGGATCGTCCAAGATCGCGCCCAGATCCTGGAATGACAAGACCGGAGAATGTTCCAACAACCTGCCCTCGGAACGGATCGCCGGTCGCTCCCGAATCAGCCGGAGGAATACGTCCTTCAGCAGCACGGCATCGCTGAGGGCCCGGTGCTCTTCGATCTCGATCAATCCGTAATGGCGTCCCAGCGTATCGAGCTTGTAGTTTGCGAGCTTGAGCCGACGGCGCGCGAGTCCACAGGTATCGATCACCTTATGTTCGGGCGGTGTGTATCGGACCCGACGGCATTCGACCGAAAGGAATCCGACATCGAAGGCGGCATTATGAGCTAACAGGATGGCAGGACCTCCGCCGATGAACTCGGCGAAGCGAGGCAGCACGTCGCGGATCGATGGCTGGCCCGCCACCGCCTCGTCGGTAATCCCGTGGATACGGATTGCCGACGGAGGAATCGGACGACCGGGATCGACCAGTTGCTCGAACTCGCCGAGAACCGTACCGTCGCCGCGAAACCGAATCGCTCCGATCTCGACGATCCGGCAACTGACCGGATGCAAGCCGGTCGTCTCCAGATCAAAGGCCGTGAATTCAATCTGCTGCAACGAACGAGAAGATGCGTTCATCGTTGACTCGTCGGAATGGGGACGATCAAGCGCCCGTAAGTCTTGACCGTAAGACGTGATCGACGGCCGTGCAAGTGGTATGGCCGTTGTCTGGCTGAAAAACGCCTTGCCATCACCCGGTGCGATCGGCCGCAACCCTGCGCGGAGTCCCCGCTCGCCCATGCCGTGTGAGCTAAGATGGAACGGTCGTCCACGGGGACCGGGGCCTCGGTGCAGAGGCGACGCTCATCTCTCCGGTCTTTGATCCACAGGGGATCCTCATGTCAACATGTTCTGTAGACGCCAAGTAGCTGAGTTGCTGAAGAAAACGGCAGAAATCAAGATCCAGCGAGGGGCCGACGATGATGCGCTGGACCTGGCCACGCAGGCGTATGCGCTTGCTCAGGGATTGCACGCCCTCCTTCACCCTTTCACAGGCTAAGAGGCTGTCACAAAACTCCGGGCCGCAAGCAGCATGCCCGAGTTTCGGAAGCGGTGCGGCGAGTTATGATACAGCCTCTAAATAACTCGGGAAAACCCGTCTCAAACAACTCGGGACTTACCAGGTATCGATTCCGGCGAGAAAGCAAGCCACAGTTCTGGCGGAAGTGGCCTGTGTGGCGGAGGGAGCCGGTGTGGCAGTGCGGAGTTTTGTGCGACGGCAGCCGGTGATGTGGTGGCATCCGGCGAATCGAGGAGCCGAACTTTCGTGAATGCCCCGCCTCCCCGGCAATCGCCCGCGGAGACATCGTGTCCTCAAAACACTTACGACGGATCAATTCGTAGTATTTCACCGAATACACTCTCCCGATCCTCCTTTCCGCTTCGGAACATCGATCCCAAAACGAAAAGGTGGGATGCGCGGGAGGTGGTATCCGTTTGCATCCCCGTTTGGCCTCCGCAGTGGTCGCCTTTCTGATGCGTGTTACCACTTGGTGTGAGTGGGAGCCAGGTTTTCCAGCCGCCAGCTAAACAAGTGTGTGCAATCATGCGGCGCTGCGTCGCATCGGTGTGGGTGCGAAGGTTCACGGGCTTCAGAATACAGCGTGCCGGACATGCGTCCTGGAGACTCAATGGTTGGAAACGCAGAGACGCTGAGGACGCAGAGAAACGAGCAAGAAAGGAATCCGTTTATGGTTTCCGCATCTCTAACGTTTCAAACAAAAGGCACGGGAGAGCCAACATCCAACGCGACAGCGGTTGTTGCAGAATCGCGCACGGTCATTTAGCACTCGGCGGCTGATGCTGCCAACACCTACATTGGATCGGACGGCATACCAATAACCCCGCTAACCCCGACAACCCCGCGGGCTGCAGCGAGGCGATGACGCCTCAGTGCTCGGCGTGCTCCGTCTCCCCGCGGTGCTCCTCGGCGGGATGGTCGTGGCCTTCATCGCGGGGTGCCGGCGGAGCCGACTCGGAAGCGTGCTTCCAACGCTCCAGACTGTACTTGTGCGTGCGAAAGGCGATGTCGGGGGTCAGCATGATCACGAGGAAGACGCTCATCAAGCTCGCCGGAATGGTGAGCACATACTTCCAGTTGGCTTCCCAGATGAGGTGCATGAAGAAGAGCATCACGAGGAGTGCCTTGGCACAGGAGACCGCCATCATGCCGGCCCGTCCGACGGCGGGCGAAGTTTCCATGAGGGACGAACTACCGAGCCAGAAGGAAATGGCGGTGAGCACGATGAGGCAGGCGAAGACGGCCAGATACTTGGCATTGCCGCCATGGTGCATGTGTTCTTCCGTGGAGTAATGTTCATGTTCGTTCATGACGGAATCCTCGAATGGTAACGCGGGCTGCACACCAACCGGGTGGCAGGCCGGGGATGATCGGATCGAGATGGACGGGCGGATATCATACGGGGTATCGGTGCGACGTGTGCTGCATTCGTTGAGGTGGTGCTGGCCGAGGCCGATGGAGCCGGCCGGTTGTCAAAACAGGTACAGGAGCGGAAAGAGGAAAATCCATACGAGGTCGACGAAGTGCCAGTAGAGTCCCATGTTTTCCAGGATACCGGCATTGCCGGGATGGTACTTGCCGACCAGGACGAGTGCCAGGGTGAACATGATCAGCCCCACCAGGACGTGCAGGGCATGGAATCCGGTGAGCAGGAAGTAGGTACTGGCCCACATGTTGCCGCTGGGGATGTGCAATGGGAGGTGCATCCAGGAGAAGTGCTCGTTGATGCCCCCATGAACCTTCACATGATGGCCGGAGCCATCGATGCGAACCAGTTCCTCCAGCGGCGGCCAACCGATCGACTCGTTGCCTTCGTAGAGTTCCACTCGCCCGGCCAGCCGTTTCACCTCGGCCGTGGCCCCTGGGAGTGCCTTGTTGGCCTTCAGTTGGCTTTTCGCCTCGTCGTCCTTGGCCGCTTCCAGTTCTTTGGTCCAGGCAGCGATTTGTTGCTTGAGTTTGGCCTCTCTTTCCCGAGCGACGGGGAGGCGCCGGCGGACGTTCTCCAGATCGCGGCCGGCATAGGCCGGGACGACGGCGTTGCGTGAAAGGGGATAGATATAAAAAGCCATCAAGTCGATCAGCGCATGGCTCCAATCGCCATCGTCGGACTGGGCGGCTTCCGTTTCGGTCCAGCGGACGAGATTGGCCAGCAAGAAGTCGACAAGTTGCAGCCGCTTGCCGAGTTCCGTCTTGGTTGCCTCGTCGATTCCCTCTGCACCCAGTTCGGCTTCGATCGCCGTCCGGTGGGCCGTCAGTTTCTTGCGCACCGCCTGCACGTAATAGATG
>JALSIV010000070.1 GCA_026989685.1 Pirellulaceae bacterium
GCCTAGCAGCGACGAGAGTCGATTCACTGGCTGCGCAACGAACTCATAGCACCGAGAACTCATAGAGAGAACTCATAGAGAGAACTCATAGACACTCACCTTCTTTAGTGCTGCGATTGAACTTGAAGTGTCGGCCGAGCATCAAGGCCGGTGGGTGTCTGTGACAGCCTCTCATCCGCGTGCCATTCCTTTACCACCCGCCTCCTTCAAACTTCCTCCTCCACCCTCCAAACTTCATTCCCGCGTGTCGGGAAGCGAATTCCAGAGCGTCGGATCGAATTGCAACATCCGCAGCGTTCGCTGCTGTTCGTCTCCCTCGATCAGGTCGGCTTTGTCAAGTCGACTGGCGGCGGTCCGCCACGGGGTCCAAGGATTGCGCAACAGCGGCTGCGGCAATTCTTCCCCATACCACGAAGGAGGCTTCATGCGCAAATCCTCCAGGCGATACTCCCGAGGGGGCTGGTCCACTTCGGCATAAGTCACTCGCAGGATCACCTCCGTATTGCCATAGCGGTTTCTACGTCCGGTGAACTCGGGAGGGCGCCACCGCGACGACTCGACACCTCGCTGGTCGAACAGGGCGATGGGCGGATCGGCCGTCTCGACCGCTACCACGCAGTGAACCAGGTGGAGTGCCAGTTCGGGAATCTGTTCGCCCGGCATGGCCTGCCGAGTCAGCACCAAACCGCCGGCGGGGAAGAGCAGCACATCCTCGAAAAGCAGCTCCATCCGGCCGACCGGCGTGTCGGCGAACGAGGGAACCGCATCCACCACGACGGCTCGGTCGGGAGTCACCAGAATCCCTTGCCGCCAGGAAAAGAGCAGCGATTCGGCCGCCTGGTGACACAGCAACGCGGCCTCGCCCCGCACCAGACACCGTTCCATCCAAACTTGAGGCCCCAACGACGGATCGCTCGCCGCGTGGTCCGATTCCATCCCGTTCGGCTCCGACGGTGTCACGCGAAACACGGCGACGTTAGGATGGACTTGATAACCCTGCTCGTCCACGTTCGATACCGTGATCGTGCAGTCCCGCCATGACAACTCCGTCGCGCCGGTCAGCTCGAACAACGACCATCCCTGCCTGGCTTGCAGCGTCGAGTCGAGATGCCAAACCCAGTGAATCCCCTCAAAAATCCACTGGGCCGGTCCCAGTTGGACCATCGCCGGCTCGAGCCCCTGCAAGCCACCATCTTCACCGGGAGTCACCGACAGAGTCACCCGATGTCCCTCGGCAGCTCGCAGCGTCAATCGCCGATCCCGCAACCGGCGCCAGTTCCGCAGTTGCGGCGGGATCTCCTGCACGCCGTCCCAAGCCAGCACGATTTCCTTGACCGAGTCGTGGGCCACCGCGTACTCCAGTGCCTCAGGCAACGCGGCGAAACCTCGCCGGCCCACCGCGTCCTTTTCGAAGGGCCCGACTTGAATCACCGTCGGCTCGGATGGGACCGTCGACGCCGGATCTTCCGTGTTCGCTTCCGTAGCCGACGGGTCTTGCCCTGTCTCCCCGCCTTCTTCGGCAGCGGCCGGCTTCTGGGGCTCCTGAACCGGAGGTGATGGGTCCGAACGATCTCCGGGCACCACCGGCTCTCCATCCCCCGACGCGTCGGCTGCAGGAGCGGGCTGCGTCTTGGCGGAATTCGCATCGGTGCCGGTCGCCGCGACTTCGATCGCCGGAAACGACTCTTCCGGACCACTCGCCGGAAACGACTCCGACAACACGGCAATGGTGGCCACGATGGCGACCCCGATCAGCCAGGGCACACTCCGCTCCCACCGCCGCGAAGAGCGAGGCGTCGAGCGGACGCGGTGCCGCCACAGTGGATCCGCCAAGGCGATCCCCTGATCGTCGGCAATCCGCAGCAGCGCCGCGATCAGATCATCGGGCGTCTGAAAACGGTCGATCGGCCGCTTGGCCAACAGCCGATCCACCAGACCGACCAGCGCCGCCGGCAAGTCGGAGCGAAACTCCCGCAGATCGGCCGGGCGTTCGCTGCTGTGGCTGAGGAGCTTCTGCAATACCGTCCCTTCGGGAAATGGCGGTTGTCCCGTCAGCATGAAGTAGACGGTGCACCCCAGCGAGTACAAATCGCTGCGAACATCGGCTTCTCGAGGATCCCGCGCCTGCTCGGGCGAAATGTAATCGAAGGTTCCGAGGGTCGTTCCGCTGGCCGTGAGATCCCGGTCGGACGCACCGACGGGATCGTGATGCAGCCGAGCCAACCCCATGTCGACGAGCTTGGCCTGCCCGTCTTCCTGCACCAGGATGTTCGATGGCTTGATGTCCCGGTGGATGACGCTTCGCCGCCAGGCGTGGTCGATGGCGCTGGCGATCTGCAGCGTGTAGCTCAGAGTCTCCTCGACCGACAGCGGTCCCTTGTGACTGACCAGGTCCCGAACGTTGACGCCCTCGATGTACTCGAACACGATGTAGTTCCACCCGCGATCCTCGCCGACGTAGTAGACGCGGGCGATGTGCGGATGGTCGAGTCGAGCGGCACTCTGCGCCTCGTTGCGGAACCGCTTCAGCGATTCCTCGGTCTGCTGTTGCGAAAGCACCTTGACGGCGACCGACCGATCGAGCGACAAGTCGTGCGCGCGAAAGACAACCCCCATGCCGCCCCCACCGACGAACTCGTCCAGGCGGAAATGGCCCAGGGTGCTCCCCACCAGGGCGGGGCCGATCTCGCGAGACAGCGGCCCGAGTGGAAGGGGCGTCGCCAGCGGTGAACGGGATGTCACCACCGTCGGTTGCTCGTCGAGCGGAGCTCGCGGAGCGTCCGAAAGGGGAACGGCCGGCTCAGACGAAGGGGAACGCTTCGCCGTGCTGGGCAGCTCAGAATCGTGTTGCCGCTGTTCGCCGTTCATGCCGCCCAATCGTTCTCGCAAGCACGTACCCTCGAGAAGCACAGTCGCCGGTCCCGTTCGGCGCGAACCCACCGCACCGTGAAGACGCCACCGTCGCGCGGTGCCGATGGAGCCGTCGGAAAAACCAATGGACAAGGGCCGGTCGATAAGATCAAATGGGACACCCGCTCCAATCGTGTACCCCCGGTGCCCGATTACCAGTGCCGCCGCGACAGTGCCGGATTCCCCGGAAATACGGCCTGCCCCCGTGAGCTTCAGTCTAGCCAATTCCCCCCCGAACGTCAATTCTCGGCGAGGCCGGCCGGCTTGCGGACTTGACAATCCGATTCGTGCAGAGTTTACTACAGAAGCAGGTGCGGCCGATGATTCGAGCCCACTTCACCCCACCTCCGGGCCGTCGACCCAAGCACCCACCAAATGACGGCCGTCCCGTTTACTTTGCACTGGGAGATTCTGTCGATGAGGCAAATGACGATGTTGGCCCTCTGGCTGTTGGCGGTGTCCTTGGGAACGGTTGCCTGGTTGTCCCCCTCGGCCTCGGCCTACAACGACTTCTACAAGGTTTTCAAAAAGAAGTACGTCGGGGACGAATCGACGCCCGAGCAGAAGAAGCTGGCGGCTGCCATCAAAAAGGTGAAGAAGTGCAACGTTTGCCACGACCCGCGGAAAATCGACGGCAAGGTCAGCAAGAAGAACCACAACGTGTACGGCAAGGCGCTCGCCGAACTGCTCGACAAAAAAGACAAGAAGGACATCGAAAAAATCACTAAGGCCCTTGAGACCGTGGAGAAACTCAAGGCACCCAATTCCGACAAGACGTACGGCGAAAAGCTGGCCGAGGGCGAGCTGCCGGTCATTGTGGAAAAGTAGCAGCCAAGTCTCACCTCGAGTCGCCGCCACCGAAGCGGCCGCTCGAGCCGACTCTCCAAGCGACGTTGTCCTACCAATCGGCCGTTTGGTAGAATCCGGCATACTCGAAAAAGGGGCGGAGTTCCCAAAGGGGACTTCGCCCTGTTTCTGTAACGGGCAGGGACCGCTTCGCGAAAGCGGCACCAAATACCTCCGGACGAGGCAGCGGGAATGGGCATCGATCGAATGTGGGTACATCTTTGGCGTGACTGGTCCACCGATCGCGAAGAGGTCGTCAACACCATCACGCACGGACTCGGGTGGCTGCTCAGCCTGATCGGAGCGGTCGTGCTGCTGGTGCGCCTCGGTGGCACCGAATGGCTCGTGGATGCCGGCTGCCTCGTTTATGTCGCCACGTTGGTCGGCGTCTACGGAATGTCGACCTTGTCTCACGCCTGCGTCGCCCCGTCCCGAAAGCAGTGGTTCGAAATGCTGGATCAGGCCTTCATCTATCTGCTGATCGTGGGAACCTATACGCCCTTCTCGCTCAAATACTTTCACTCGCCGTTCGCTTGGCTGTTGCTGACGGTGATGTGGGGGCTGGCCTGGTACGGCTTCTTCTCCAAGATGGCTCGAGGCAACCAGGTGCAACGCGCTTCGCTATGGCTTCACCTACTGCTGGGGTGGATGCCCGTGATCATGGTGCCCGCCTGGCTCGCCGCGATTCCGCCGGTGGCCATCGCCGGCGTCGTTGTCGGCGGTGTGTTTTACACGGTCGGCACGATCTTCCTCGTCTTCGATGGCCGGGTTCCCCACTTCCACGCCCTGTGGCACTTGTTTGTCATCGCCGGAAGCGCCACCCACTATGCGATCGTTTTGATCTACGTCGTTGGGGTGTGAGGTGTGAGGTGTGGGGTGCGAGGAGGAAGACGAATGCCGCAAGAATAGAAGTGAGAGGCCGCCATGAGCGATCCGGCTCGAGAAGCCGCCGACTGCGGAGCCACCGTGCGGTTCTTCGACGACCAGCCGCCGGCCATCGTGGAAACGGACACGCTGCTCGCGGACAAGTCCAGGTTGAACACGTTGGAAATCCCGGATCCGTCGAAACCGGGACGACTGCAAGACCGGGTCCAAGCCGCGGCGCTGTTCAGGCAGACGGCCGGCGATGAGAAGCTGATCGAGGGTTGGGTGGAAGGCCCCTGCGCCGAGGGAGCCGGCTGCGAGGTTCCTCGAGGCACCCCCGCCGAGAATCTGCGAGCCATGATCGAATACGCTCACGGGCACACGCCCGACTCGCCGGGCAACGGACGCTGACGCAGGTGACGCCAACCTGATTCAGCGTCTCCAGATACCACCCACTACCAGAACGACCTCGTTTGTCAGAGTCTTAGTTCGAGTTTTGCAGATATTTCGACCCCTAAACGCGCCTCTCGCGAGGTGGTTTGCGGTGAACTTCGTGTCGTTTTTCTCTGTCGGCGCTGAGGCAAAATGGATCAGCCCGCCAAACAGAGTATCC
>JALSIV010000071.1 GCA_026989685.1 Pirellulaceae bacterium
AGCGGATGCCGCGACGCCCTACTCCCCATGCACACGACTCGCAAGCCGAAGGGACCCGCCCCCGATGACCTCGACCGCTCCGCTGGCCGTGATTCTGGCTGCCGGCAAAGGGACGCGCATGCGTTCTGAGCTACCCAAAGTCCTGTTTCCCGTGCTGGGCCGGCCGATGATCGAGTTCGTGTTGGAAGCCCTGGAAGCGGCAGGGATCCGGCGCAAAGTGGTGGTGGTTGGCTACCGCGCCGACGAGGTCCGCAAGACGCTGGCCGGCCGGCCGGGCGTGGAGTTCGCCGAGCAGCACGAGCAACTGGGGACGGGGCATGCCGTGATGATGTGCCGCTCGCAGATTGCCGAGCTGGATGATTCCAGCCCGGTTGTGATTGTGACCGGAGACTCTCCGCTGCTGCAGCCGGCTTCCCTGAGAACGCTGCTGGACTACTTCGAGCGGGAAAAGCCGGCTTGCCTGTTGGGAACGCTGGAGAAGGAGGATCCGACCGGCTTGGGCCGGATCGTTCGAGACGACGAGGGGGAGTTCCTGGGGATCGTGGAAGAAAAGGACGCCACACCTCAGCAGCGGTGGATTCGGGAAGTCAATATGAGTACCTACGTCTTCGCGGCCGGGCCGCTACTCGATTCCCTCGGCCGGCTCGACAATCGAAACCAGCAGGGTGAGTACTACGTGACCGATTGTCCCGGCATCTTGAAGCAGTCCGGCCGAAAAGTGGCGGCGCTTCCCGTGCTGCAGCCCTGTGAAGCTCTGTCGATCAATCGCGTCGAAGACATTCCGCCGGTGGAAGCCGCTCTGGCGGCCCGTCGATCGTAGGGGAACCAGGCATCATGCGAGAACTCAAGATCTTCAGCGGCCAAGGCAACCCGAAACTGGCAGCCGACATCTGCCGTTTCCTCCACCTGCCCCTCGGACAGATCTCCCTCGGAAAATTCCCCGATGGCGAGAACTATTGCAAGATCGAAGAGGATGTGCGCGGCCGCGACGTGTTTCTCGTGCAGCCGACCTGCCCGCCGGTCAACGACAATCTGATGGAACTGTTGATCATGATCGACAGTTGCAAGCGTGCCAGTGCGGCTCGGATCACCGCCGTGATGCCGTACTTCGGCTACGCCAGGCAGGACCGCAAGGACGAAGGTCGCGTGCCCATCACCGCCAAGCTGGTGGCCAACGTGATCACCCGTTCGGGCGCCGACCGAGTCCTCACCATGGACCTGCACGCTGCCCAGATCCAAGGCTTCTTCGACGTCCCCGTGGACCACCTCTATGCGGCTCCCGTCCTCAATGAGCACTTCCTGTCGAAGGAGTGGGATTCCGAGGATCTGGTGGTGGTGAGCCCCGATGAAGGGAGCATCAAACGGGCGATCGGCCATGTGAAGCGACTGGGAGGAAGACTGGCGATCGTGGACAAGCGCCGAGCCAGCGCGACGCAGACCAGCCAGGAGAACCTGATCGGCGGACCGGTCGAAGGGAAAGTGGCGCTGATGTTCGATGACATGATCAGCACGGCCGGATCGATCACCGGTGCCGCCAAACTCGTGCAGCGCAGCGGGGCTCGAGAAATTCACGTCGCGGCGACTCATGCCGTTCTGTGCGGCCCGGCCCTGGAAAACCTGCGCAGCGCCCCGATCACCAGCCTGGTGGTCACCGACAGCATCCCTTTGCAGCAGGATCACTTGCCCGACAACGTGGTCGTCCTCTCGGTCGCCCCGCTGCTGGCCGAGGCAATCAAGCGTATTCACCACGACCAGTCGATCAGTGCCATGTTCGGCGGCTGATGGGAGCGGCCGCCTGCGGTTCCAGCGAGGTGCACCGGTCGCTACGACTGAGGGCTTGTCCCAAAACTCCATGTTGCAAGCAACCTGTCCGAGGCCGGAACGCGGTGCGGCGGGTTTTGTTACAGGCTCTAAAACTCGTCGTCCGCCGTGGAGCGAGGTGGTTCGCGGCGAAACACGGCTACCACGTCTTCCACGGGCACCACATAGAGCTGATTGTCCGGCTCGAAGTCGACCGGAATCGCGTTTTTGGGGTGAAAGAGTATCTTGTCGTATTGTCGCAGCGGAACATCCTCGTCATTCTCGATCTGCTTGGAGATCGTGACGATTCTACCGGTGATGGTGGGGATCTCCGCTGCGTCGGGCAGGGCGATGCCGCCTCGGGTTTCCCGTTTGGGGTCGTCTTTGCGCACCACGACACGGGCCCCGATCGGCTCGACATATTCCAGGACGGGCTGCCGTTTCTTGGCCATGGATGGTACGAGCGAACGAAGTGAAAAAAACCGGACGGGGCCCGACCCCACCGACTGGCGACGCGGCCCGCTCCTCGCTGCCAGCGTAGTGGCTCGAGGCAAGATCTGGCAAGATCGCTCCGCCCTCTTTCCCGACGGGACCTTTTCCCGCCGAACCGGGCTTGTGTCGGAGCCGTTTTGTGGCAAAATAAGCGATTCCAGTTGAGATAACCTACCGCCGCCTCCCCGCGCTTTGGTCGCCCGGGAGCAGGCCGCGACTGGATATTTCCCGCTTTCCGGTCTCGAGTCGGCTCAATTCCTTGGCCGCGCCCGGGGCCATGCCAGTTAAGGAACGTACTTCGATGACCACTGAGGTTCTAAACTGTGAGACCCGCGAGGAACTGGGGAGCCGGGCGACTCGCAGGCTGCGGCGACGCCGGATGATTCCGGCCAATCTTTACGGACATGGACAGCCCAACGTCAACCTGACCATTCCGGCCGACGATGTCGAGGCCGTGTTGCGCCACGGTGCCCACATGGTGCAGTTGCGAGGCGCCGTCGATGAGACCGCGCTGATTCGCGAAATCCAGTGGAACACCTACGGCAACGAAGTGCTCCACCTCGACCTGACGCGCGTTTCCGCCACGGAAAAGGTGGAAGTGTCGCTAAGTGTCGAAATGCGAGGCGAGGCTCCGGGGACGAAAGAGGGCGGCGAACTCACGGTGATGACGCACGAGGTCACCATCTTCTGTCCCGCCGAAGCGATCCCGGAAAAACTGGAAGTCAACGTCAACGATCTGCATCTGGGCACCGTCGTTCACGCCAGTGACCTGAGTCTGCCCGAAGGGGCCGAATTGGTGACCAGCCCCGACACGCCGATCATCAGTTGTCAGGCTCGGGCCGAAGTGGCCGAAGAGGTCGAAGCCCCGGCCCCGGCCGACCTGTCCGCCGAACCGGAAGTCATTGGCCGCGGCAAGGAGGAAGAGGGAGACGAGGAGAGCGCGTCTTAGAGGCGCCGAGCCGGCGTGTGGTGGTTTTCGAACCGAGTGGTCGCCATGAAGTTGATCGTGGGACTGGGCAACCCCGGTCCCAAATACCAGCGGACGCGACACAATGTCGGGTTCGAAGTCGCCGATCGCTTGGCTCAGCGAGCCGGCGAGACGCGTTGGAAAGAACGGTTTTCCGGGCAGACGCTCGATCTGCGGATCGGAGATGTCCCCTGCCTGGTGCTCAAGCCGCTGACTTTCATGAATTTGAGCGGCAGGGCGGTGCAAGCCGCCTGCCGATTTTATAAACTTGATCCGGCCGACGTGCTCGTGATCTGCGACGACTTTCACCTCCCGTTGGGGAAGTTGCGGTTTCGAGCGCGCGGGTCGGCTGGTGGCCAGAAAGGGCTGGCCGATATCCTCAACAGCCTGGGGACCCAAGAAGTCCCTCGGCTGAGAATCGGTGTCGGTGAGCTTCCGGACCGTTGGGACGCCGCCGACTTCGTCCTCAGTCGGTTCACCCAAAACGAACAACCCACCATCGAACTGGCCCTTGATCGGGCGGCCGACGCCGTCGGGGATTGGGCCCGATCTGGTATCGAATACTGTATGAACCACTACAATGCCGGCTGACGACGCAAACTGAGATGGTCCGCGCGCGCGCGGCCGCACCTTCCTTACATCCACGGGAGACGAAGTCTTGGCGGAAAACGTCTACGAATGCCTGTTCTTGCTTGACCCCAATCACTACGCGCGTGATCCGGCCGGAACCGGTAAGCTCGTCGATCAACTGATCGAAGATGCCGGTGGCAAAGTGCTCGTCTCTCGCCTGTGGAACGAACAACGCCTGGCCTACCCGATCGAAGGACACCGCAAGGGGACATACTGGCTGGCCTACTTCGAAATGTCCGGTGACGGAGTCTCCCAACTGAACCGGGCCTGTCAGATCCACGACACCGTGTTGCGCCAACTGGTGCTGAAGGTCGACCCCAGGCTCGTCGAAACCTTGGTGGCTCACGCCAAGGGCGAGGCCGTTCCCGAGCTGGAAGCGGGTGCTGGCGAAGGGGAGTCCGAAGTCGCCGCACAGATGGAAGAATCAACCCAAAGTGAACCGGTCGCCGAAGAGACCGAGGCGACCGCCAGTCCCGAAGTTACCGGCACCTAATTCCTGGGCAGGGGTGTCCCCTGCGAGGGAGATGCGGCAACCCGGCAGCCGGGACTTGCCAAACGACGCGACAGCGGTATGATGAAGTCAGGGGTACGTTAGTTCAGTGGATGGGGCTGTCGAGTCGAAGGGAGTGGAGCATGGCTAGTTACAACCGAGTGATTCTGGTGGGCAACCTGACTCGCGATGTCGAGCTGCGGTACACGCCTCAGGGGACGGCCGTCACCGAAATCGGTCTCGCCGTCAATGATCGTCGGAAGAACCAGAGTGGCGAGTGGGTCGATGAGACCACGTTCGTCGATGTGACGTTGTGGGCGCGAACGGCCCAAATAGCCTCGGAGTATCTGAGCAAAGGATCTCCTATCCTGATCGAGGGACGCCTCAAGCTGGACACCTGGGAGACCGATGGCCAGCGCCGTTCCAAACTGCGCGTGGTGGGCGAACGCATGCAGATGCTCGGTGGCGGTGGTGGCCGCAGTTCGCGAGCTTCCCAGCCGCAGTACGCGGGAGAATCGGCAGGTGGCGGATATGGACCGCAGGCTCCTCCCCAACCCGTTTCGGCTCCGCCCTCCTCCGGCCCCGCACCGCAGCATCCCGATTCGCCGCCCCCGCAAGACGACATTCCGTTCTAGGAGGCTTGTGAGACGATCCGGACTGTTGCCATCGCGGCCGAGCGAACTTTGGAGGACTCTCGTACCGGCGCCATGTGACGTCGGACGAGGGTCGTCGGAGTTCTCCGCTCGTTGCCGGCTCAGTCGCAACCGCCTCGCACGGCTCCCGAACACCACCCTTCAC
>JALSIV010000072.1 GCA_026989685.1 Pirellulaceae bacterium
AGACCGGGCGGAAGCTGCCCGAGGAGTTTCGCCGAGGACTCGATCGTTTCCTCAGTCTGCCGCTGAACGGAGACTCGTCCCGCCCATAGCATGGGGGACAGAAAGAAGTGGCGGTCGTCATCGAGCAGTAGAGGATTGACAGGAGTGTTTTCATGAAACGTATTCTGTTGGAGATGGACGCTCCGTCTCGGAGCGACTCGTGCCGGCAACAGGAGCCGGGTTTCCTCGGTGGCCGAATTCTCTCGGCCGCGGTAATCCTGTTGGGGTTCTTCGGCAGCGTCAGCCTCGCCACTGCGCAGCAGTTCTTTTTCGGCGGCGCCGTGGAGGTGGAAGAGGACGACGGCGAGAAGAACGCCGATTGGTCGATCGACGAGTTGTTACAAGAGGCGGATGAAGCTCTGGATCGACAGTGGGAAGACCAATTCAAGCGGTATCGTGCCAAGGCGCTGTTGCGTTTTGACGAACTGGAGCGGATGTGCAAGCTGAGCGAACCGCAGCGGCGAAAGCTGGTTGCAGCCTGCAAGGGGATGGCTTACAAACAGACCTGGAAGTGGCGTCAGCAGATCCAGAATCAAATCGCGCAGACGTTGGAGCACTACCAGCGCCGCGGCGTGGCGCGAGCCCAGGCGAAGGCGCTCGTGGCCAACTACACTTCGGGAAATATCCGTTTCGGTTCCTCCGGTGGGGGCGGGGATAGCCCGGAGGCCTTCTGGAAACGGACGGTCGAATCGGTGCTGACGCCGGAACAACGCCAGGTCATCCGCAACCGCCAAAGGTTCCGCGATGAGCGTGAAAAGCGGATCCAGATCGACCGCGTGTTGGCGGCCTTGGACCGCGGATTGCGATTGACGGAAGAGCAGGAAAAACAGTTCCGCAAGTTGATCGTAACGCACGGGGTGATGGAAACGCCGGGAGTGATTTACGGCGGGGACGATCCTTTCGAAGAATACTGGTCTCCCAGTTGGGCGTTCGCGCGGTTGTTCCGACGTCCCGACGCGCGCAAGATCCTGTCGAAGGCTCAGTGGGAGGTCGTCAAGCAGAGCATCGAGAATCGGGGCGGATGGGGCGGCCAGATCGTGGTCGAAGAGGAGGAGCAAGTCGACGAAGAGGAGGCGGCGGAGATGGCGGAACCGGACGAAGGGGATGACGGGAAAGACGAAAACTCGCAAAAATCGGATGGACAGGACGATACGGGAGACCACGTTCCATGACTTGGCATCAGGGTTTCGGCTGCCTCGGCTTATTCAGTGTAACGGCATGGGGCGTGGTGACCGGATTGTGGGGCCCGACACCGGTTGCGGCGCAGCCGCTTCGCTTCGCCCAATCCGGCGATGAAGTTCCTCCTCGTGTCGATCGGATTTATCGCAAGGGTTTGGAGTATTTGGCCAAGAGTCAGCGAAGCGACGGGAGTTGGCCTGACGGGAGTGAGCGATCGGCGGTGGCCGGACTGGCCCTGATGGCGTTTCTGGCCAGTGGCGAGGATCCCAACTTCGGCCCCTATGCGTCGAATGTGCGCCGTGCCGTGCGATTCATCATTTCCGGCCAGAATCGCCGAACGGGTTACATCGGCACCAGCATGTATGCTCACGGGTTCTGCACACTGGCCCTGTCGGAGGCATACGGAACGGTCGACGAGAGCGGGGCCGTGGGAACCGATACCAAATTCGATCGCTCGATCGGAGAAGCACTCGAGCTGGCCGTGCGGTGTGCCGTTACTTCGCAGAAGAAGAACCGCTGGAAGGCGTGGAGGTACTCGCCCAGTGATCGAGGGACGGCGGACACATCCGTGGCGGGTGCCGTGCTGATGGGGTTGCTGGCAGCTCGAAATGCCGGCATCGAAGTCCCGGACGAGTCGATCGACGGAGCATTGGAGTACTTTCGCAGTTGCACGGCGGAGAACGGTCATGTGGCGTACACAGGAGGTTTGGGAGGCTTCGGCGAGTCGATGGCTCGGTCCTCGATCGCCACGCTCGTATTCGCCATCGGCAAGAAGCAGAAATGGCCGCAGTACCAGTGGACCCTCAAGTACATCAGCGACAACCTCGATCACACCAGCCAGTCGCATCCGTTCTACTACCGGTACTATGCGGCTCAGGCGCTGTTTCAAGGCAGCCCACCTGCGTGGCAGCAGTGGAACCAGGCGTTGATCGACGAACTGGCGGATCGGCAAGCGAGCGACGGGAGCATCCGTTCGCAGATGGGGAAATCCTACGGCACGTCGATGTCGCTGTTGGCTCTTGCGTTGAACTACAAATATCTACCGATTTACGAGCGATAACAGGATCGCCGGCTTTTCCTTGTGCAATGGTAATGAACCCTATGATGTCTCTACTTCGTCATTTGTGTAATGCGGTGTCGACCGGTGTGTGGCTTGGCGCGGTTGTTGGCAGCTTGTGGGTGTGGTTTCCTTGCCCGGCTGTGGGTGAGGACACCGGCAAGGCCGAAACGGTGGAACAGGTCTGGTTGCAATGGCGAAACGGCGACCGTTTGCAGGGAAAACTACTGGCGGCGGACGAGAAGACGCTGCGCTTCGAATCGGCCGTATTCGCCGCCCCGGTAGAGATCGACCTCGGTGAACTCGCATCGGTTCGCCGACTGGAATCGAAAGCTGGCGAGGGTCGGCGCGAGAACGAATTACGAGTCGATTTGGTCAACGGCGACGTCCTGTTTGGCCGACTGGCGAGCATTGCTGATCACCTGGTCGTCATCGAATCGGACCGGCATGGAAAAGTCGAACTGCCGGCGGAGAAGATCTACCGGCTCAGCCGGGCGGTTCCCGAAGAAGTTCTCTACGTCAGTAGCGGACGCTTGGATGATTGGAAGGGCTGGAAGGATCGGAAGCTTTCGGAGTGGGACGATGTGATTGGCGGAGGGATCCACACCTCGAAGTTCGGGGCGGGGATCACGAGGGAGATCGCGCTGCCCAAGTCGGTGCGCGTCCAAGTCGAGTTGAATTGGAACGAGAGGCCGGCATTCTCGCTGGCATTGCTGCACCCGGATACGAAGTCCAGGGGAGGAGGCCTGTTCGGTCAGTTGGCTCGTGGGCTCGGGATCCGGACGGAACGCCGGGCAGCCAGACGAGATCAACCACGAGTGGCTCCCTTTCATCTGACGGTGTGGGACGATGCACTCGTGTTGGAGACATTGGAGGATTTTACGCCCGTGTTGACGCTGGATCCGAGCAAGAAAGAGCTTCAAGTGGAACTGCTGTGGAATACCGAGCAGGGAAAACTGTGGGTGCGAGCCAATGACATGAGTGAACCGGTGGAGGCGAACGTGCCCAAGTTGAGCTCGGGCTGGAAGACCGGCGTGTTTTTCCGGAACTTCGGCAGAGACATCGAAGTCGAAGCGGTGCAGGTGCTGAAATGGAATGGGAAGCTGACGACGAACCAGGCCGAGGGACGGGCAAGTGTGGTGACGCTCGACAATCGCCGTCTTACCAGTCCGGTCACGTCGTACGATGCGAAGAGCGGCGAGTTGCTGATGAAAGACGGTTCGCGGATGCGTCTGCAGGACGTGGCCGAGATCTACTGGGGAGAACCCGAACGAGCAGCCTCCAAGGACGATGGTGCCGACCGGCTTTCCTATGGGGACGGGACGACCGTCCATGGAAGACTCGTGCGGATCGAGGAGGGGACTGCGTTGATCAAAGTCGCTTATGCGGCTGAGCCGATCCGCTGCGGGTTCGACGGCGCGTTTGCGACACTGGTGTTTGCCCGACGCCGGCACGCAGAAAAGGCCAAGTCGGTGTGGACGCTGAAGTCGCCTCGAGCGGAACTGCGAGGCCGGATCGCTTTTGCCGAACGCGAGGGCCGAGCGGTGCTCGCGTGGCAACCCGTCGGAGTATCGACGGGTGTACCGCTGGCTGCGGGAATGGCGGTCGAGATCGAACGAATCCAAGAGGATCCCTTGCCGAAAACGATTTCGGTTTCGGCGATGCCGGATGGGGCCGACGTGCTCTACTTGAGGAACGGCGACGTGGTGCCGGCCAAGGCGTTTGCGCTGAAAGAGGATCGGCTGACGTTCCGGTTGGGAACGGGCAAAGAACGAACACTCGATACGAATCAATTGCGAGCCGTGGCGTTTGAACGGGACGCTGCGAACGCTGATCTGCTGGGGCATCCGAAATGGAAGGAGAAGGCCAATCGTCCTGACGATATCAAGCGGGAAGACGGCAGGATCGAGTTCTACTCCAGCGGACGGGTCACCAATCCTGACGTGCTGTCCGTGCCGGCAGTGGGCTTCCGGATTCGGCGTCCCAAATCGCAGTTCGTGCAGGTTCAGATACGACTTTTTGTCGATGGCTCCAAGCGAGCGTCGAGCTCCGCCGTGCAGCTTGGCTTCTACTTTTCCGGACGGGAAGTCTACTACCGTTTTTCGTTCGGATCGGAGCAGACCGGCTACCAGCAGGCTCCCGGCATTCGAGGCAAGACGACCCTCGATTGCGAGGTGGAGCTTCGAGACGGCGAGGCCGTGCTGACGATGAACGGCGAGGAGTTGAATATCGTCGGCTTGTCCGATTCGTTTGAGCCGGGGCATGGCATCGAGATCAACGTGCCGCAGACCGGCGGAGGCCGACGCACGAGTCCCGCTTTGGTGATCAGTAACTTTCGCCTTCTGCGGGCGTCCGATCCGTTTGCCGCGATCAGTGCCAAGGACAAGCAGATCATCCTTCAGATTCCCCGCCGTTTCCGTCGCCGCCCCGTGACTCACCTGTTGATGGCTCGGACGGGAGACTTGCTGCGAGGGCGGCTGGGAGGGTTTGACGAAGAGACGGTACAGTTCACGGTGCGGACGGTGCCGCAGAAGATTCCGCGGTCGCGCTTGGCCGGCGTGTTGTGGCTCGATCCCATCCGTCGTGGCGGCGGCGACAAGCCTACCAGTGATGCCGCGGACGAAGAGAAGGAGACTCGTGCTGCGGGCGGCAGTTTGCCCGATGGCGCCGTTCGGATACTGACTCCGACCAGTCGCATCACGATGGTGCCTCAGGCGATCAAGGACGGAAAGATCGTCGGCGTGTCGCCGCTGGTCGGAGAAGTCGCGGTGGCCGTGGACGACGTGTTGTTGCTCGAGTCCTCTTCCGGGCTCCGCCCGGTCGGCGAGGCGCCCTTTGCCGAGTGGCAGCCCCGAGTCGCCGAGGATCCCGATGTTCCGAG
>JALSIV010000073.1 GCA_026989685.1 Pirellulaceae bacterium
ATGTCTTTGCAGTACAGGGCCAGTTTTCGCAGTATTCCCTCCTGTTGAAGGCAGTATTCGATATCGCCCACGACGAAGAGGGCTTCCCTGGCTCGGGTAATGGCCACGTTGACCAGATTGGGAGGCGACTCCACCCATCGGCTGGCCGAGGGAGTGATTCCACTGGCGACCACCGGGCTGAAGATGATGACGTCGCGTTCGTCTCCTTGAAATCCGTACGCCGTGTCGACGAGCACATCGGAAGAGAGTCGCAATTGATCGAGTTGATTACGAAGCAATTCTTTCTGCGCCGCAAAGGGGGTTACGATCCCCAGACTCAGCGTTTTTCCCTCATCCTGCCGCAACTGCTGAACGAGCTTGATCACTTCTTCCGTTTCTCGAGGATTCACCCAACTACGGTTGTTCGGGCCGCGATGGACCGTACCGGAGACCGCAAACACATGGACGCCGCTGCCAACGGGAAGCCGTTTTCGCCAACTCGGATCCTTTTTCAGCTCGAGCCGCTGCAAGTAGATATGTCGGTTCGAGAATCCAATGATTTGCGGATTGCTGCGAAAGTGTTCATTGAGCATTATGACGTCAGCACGTCTCCGCGGCAGCGATTCGGCGGCAGCATTATACACGTCATTGCTCGCATGCCCGACGAGCGGCAGGTAATCCTCGATATCGTATTTGCGAGCCAGTGCGAGTTCCTCCGATTCCTGGATCGTCGGGATCGCCGGCAGCTGATGGTCGTCGCCGATGACAACCAGAGTTCGTCCGCGGTACATCAAGGGCAGTAGATTGGTCAGAGTGCACTGCGATGCTTCATCGATTACGACGATATCGAAGAGTTCCGGTTCCAGCGGAATGGCCTGCGAGGCCTGGGCCGTTGTGATCCAGATGGGAACGGCACGCAATACGGATCGAAACGTCCCGTGCAAGCTTTCGTCGACGCTTCCCCGGTTTCGTCGCAATGCTCTTTCCAAGTGATCAACGGCTCGAATGGCCTCGTCATCTTCCCGAAGTCGTTCGAGCCATTTCGCCTTGGCGTCCTCGAAGGCGCCCCTTTCCAAATCCATCTCCAGTCGATCGATTCTTGCCTTGATGCGATCCGGGCTGAACTCCGCGAATACGGCGTTCAGTTTCGATAGCGGCCAGTCCGCTTCGGGGTTTTCGCGGATCTGTTCGCAGAGTCTGATCGCCGTCGCCTGTTGTTCGCCGCCCGGAAGTACTTCGACAGCGCGCTCGAGCTGTTGCACCGCCCACTCGAGTTCACGCTTTGCCTCTTCCATCAGCTTCGGTCGCACGTCGTCGATGAATTCCCGCCAGCGCTTGCACAACGATTCCACCGCTTCGAGCGTTTTTTCGGCTGCACGAGTATCCGGCCAGTCCGCTGTCACCCGATCCAGGACACATGCATCACGCGGTCGTTCTCGCCACCATGCTTCGACACGTTCTCGAGGTTCGGGAATAGCGTTACGCTCCGCACGGAGCTGTCGAGCGGCCTGTTCATGGTCCCGCGCACGCTGCCAGCATTCGATCAGCTGAGTGAGGGGGCCGGTGTAGAGGGCGGTTCGAGCGGCGGCCACCTTCTCCTGGTCGGGCGAGTCAGCGAGGTTGCGGATGGCCTTGTCGAACGGCGCCCCCTGCCCTTTCCGCCAGGCCTCTCGAATCGGAATACCACTTGCCAGCGTCATCCATTGCTGAGCGATCGAGCGGAGTTCGTTTTCGGCTGCTTCCTTTGCCGATCGGCGCTGCCACGCAGCGGCGGCCGCATCGGCCACTGCGGCCAGACTCGTGCACCTGGATGCCAGTGATCTCCATGAGGCGGCATCGGTGCCGGTCGGTATGTCATCCATTCCCAGCGCGGCAATGCCGGATCGCAAGGTGCGAAAAGACGCTTCGATATCATTGATCGCATCCTGACGCTTTCGCCACTCTCGGCGTAGCTCGATCCATTGCCGAGCTGCGTCGATTACGGGGGCCAGCTTCTCCCGGCCAGAGTCGTTGAGGGAACCGATGCGCGTCCACAATTCGAGTGGTAATCCGGGGCGCAGTTGTCGTTCGTACCGGCGGAGACGGCGCCGCAGCCGGGAGCGGCGCGACCACGGCACAATGTCGAATCGGCTTCGTTCCGTTGTCGCGTACTCCGAATAGTCGGCAGCCCATGCTTTCAACGTCTGTGTGGAAAGCTCGACATCCGCGGGGACGCCGTATTCCGCAGCACGCGAACGGCGCTGGTCCACACTGTCCGACAACGTTTCGATTTCTTCCAGCTTGGGTGCATGCTCGGCACAGGTACGCAGTATGTCTTCCGCCCCGCGTCTCGCCTGTTCCGCCCATGCCTCCGCCGCTTTCGCCGACGACCACCGATTGTATTCTTCGTCCCAAGGGACCGGCTCCAGGGCCTGCTCGATGGGCCGGGCAAGCAGTTGGTGAATGCGCTGCTGCCAGTCCGACACGAGTTCCGGGCCGGGGCCCGAGAGGAGCCAGGTCCAGTCGCCGCCATGCGCCGTCTGCAGACCGACCTGTTCCGCCGCCTGGTTGCGAAGACCTTCCTTCTCGGCGATCGCGGTATCCAGTTGAATCCGGCGCTGGTCATCGCGGACGATCTGTTGCCGAAAATGGAGCATGCGTTGGAGCCATTTCCGCGTGTTTTCCAGGCATGCTTCGATTCTGGTGACCGGCACCGTTCCGAATCGGAGTCGGGCTTGCTCGTCCTTCAGTTCGCGTTCCTTGTCGGCGACCTTTGCCAAAGTCGTGCGGTACTCGCCGTAGGCTCGCAAGGCCGCTTTTCGTGCTTCGTCGATACGCTGCGGCAGCATCGAGTCAAGTGTCTCTCGAAGCACGCGGCGCTGCTCCAGCAGTTCCGCTCGGCGCCTCCTCAGCACCTCCGCCTTCGCGCTCGCACCACTCCGCGATTCCGGCAGGCTTGCCATGTTCAACGTGCGCCGGAGCACTTCCTGAATGTTCTGTTTCTGTTTGGCACCCGCGCGGACCGCTATGGGAAACTCCGACTCGAAACGCTCCACCCGCTCCCGTACCACGTCGACCGCCTTGTTGTTATTGCTGGCGAAAAGGACTGTTTTCCCACGCGCCCAGGCGTTCAATAGAAGAGCCACGACGACTTGGCTCTTGCCGGTACCGGGAGGCCCGCTGATGACGGTCAATGGATGTTCCTCGAGAACCCGCTGCACAGCCCGCTTTTGCGATTCGTTGAGCGGCACCAGCGGAAGCACGTCGGTTTCCACGGCGTCCTGCACCACCGGGCGGTCTTCCAGCAGTCGGAGACCGCCGATCCTCTCCGGAGACGCCTCCAGCAGCGTTTCCAAACGCTCGTAATCTCTCATCAGATAGCGAGTCAGCGCCGAGAAGCGGTTGGTCGGAGCGAATAACACCCACGGTGTCGGTCTGACTCTGAACTTCCCCGTTTCAATCCTTCGGCACAGCTCGTCCTCCGCATCGGGGACTTCAAGTAATAACGAATGAACGATGCTGCGGTGAAGCGGCGTCTTTTCTCGCCGGCTGTGCGCCACGGCCTTTTCGATTAATTTGGCGGCGAAGTCATCCAGTGATTCGTCCAGGCATACTTCGAGCCGGTCGAACAGGCTATACAAGAGAGGCGTGATACTCCATTTTCCCGCTTTGGGAACGATCTCCCACTCTTCGCCGTCGTCCTTCATCTCGACTTCCCGGTAGAGCAGCGGACGCCAGTTGGGGAGCCATTTTCCGCCCATGGTCTTGGACCAGGCCAGATAACAGGGACCGCCAAGAAACAACCCCTCGTGCTCCCCCTGCTCGAACGACAGTTGAAATGGGCGACTTCGGATCGCATTCCGCTCGATCCGCCAAGGACCCGCCAGATCGGGCGGATCGAACTCCACAAGACTGGTCCAGCGTTCCGCCTGGTCGTCTCGCCCGTCGAGCGAGAAGAACCCCTGTTCCGCCCGTGCGACTACCTCTTTGTGAAACTGTACGACGGGAAGCCATGGAATATCTCGACCACGGTATTCGATCACTTCTGCTGCTCCAGCAATCCGACGAAACCGGGAATCAGTTTCCGTAAGTCCCGGCACACAAGGAATTCCCAGCGGCCGAAATCGCCAAGGTTGTTGACCGCGGTACACCATCTTCTGGCCGCGTTGTGCTTCTGGTTGTTCTGTTCCGCGTTGTCGAACTCGTAGCCCTTGATTTCGAGGATCACCTGAAGGCCGTTCACGAGACGCACGATGAAGTCAGGTTCGTACGTGTGATCGACATGGAGGTACTCGTAGGGAATGAGCAGTCCCAGGTGGTCATTCCTGGCGAAACAGTGGACGATATCGCTGGCATCGAGCAGCTTTGCAGCCTCCGGTTCCCAGGTCGAATGCTGTACGACGAGATTGATGTGACTCTTATTGACCGGCGTGACGGGACGCGTCGTCGGGAAATCGACATTGGAAGTGCTGCCCATCGGTCGGTATCGGTTCAGAATGGGAAGTATTGGAGCCTCGCCCGCCTCGTCGTCGGGGAAAATGGCGTCCCGAAGTCGCTCGACGACGAGGCGCATATACTTCTCAAGACCTAGCTCTTTCGGATCCACACCGTTGAAGTTGACCTTCTCTCGAACGTACTTCGTTACGAACGCCAGAACCTGCGGAAAAAGCTGGTGCCGAGATTGCAGCCGAAACACCTTGGCTTTCGCATCGTCCTGGCGGCGCGTTGGTGCCAAAAGCTCGTCGACGATCTGCTGGGCGATCTGAAACAGGATCGTCTGGAAGTGAGTGTTTTGGTAATACGTCTGACGGTCCTGGGGTGTGTAGGTGACGCGGAGTTCATGCACATGGCCGGAGACATAGCCAGTGGCGAGGCGGACAAACGTCGTCACCGGTTCGAGTTTTGGATCGATGCTGAGCGGTTCGATGGCGTCGATGTCGCACTTCAGGAGATTCTTGCGCAGAGCGAAGACATATCCCTCGACAATGGGAAAGCGGATCTCCATCTCCTCCTCCCTTGCCGGGATCGCCCACACGCGGTGCTTCGGCTTGTCCTCCGGAGTCGGCTTGTTCACCGGCCGCCCCTTGAACGGAATGACCGAAAACGGGATTCCGTATACGTCGACGTACTCCTCGGTCAGCAGGCCCGTCTCCGGATCGGGTTCGTAGTTCATCCG
>JALSIV010000074.1 GCA_026989685.1 Pirellulaceae bacterium
TCCACTTGGAGACGTCCCACTGCCACCGGGGCAGCCGTACGATGTACGTTCCACTGTCATGATCAAAACGGATCGAGGGTCCTTCCTTCGTCTTTCCGGGCGTCTGCAACCCGAAGCTCCTCGTCCAATCCCAACCGCCCCGCCCTGCCGTCTCGGTTACCCACAGCCAACCGCCGGAGTGCTCGAAACCAGCTCGGCCAGCCGGCGTCGCCATGAGGTACGCATCAATGGCCTGGCCGGCATCGGTCGAGCCGGCGGGAGCCAGTCGCCCTTCATAGTGGAAAATGGTGCCCGGTTCGATCGTGACGGCATCATTCGAGGATGCTGGATCACCGACCGCAACCATGGGCGGGAGGAGGCAAAGAAAGCAGACCGTGCGGCGAAGCAAGCGAATCATACGAGCACCTGGGTGGAGGAAAGTTGGCGGGAGAGCCCGAGGCTTCCACGGCACCACCATGCCGAGGGTGACACGCCCAAAGCCGGAAAGCGCACCGGTAGGTCTTGTTACAGGCTCCCAATCAGGCCGACACCGGACAAGCCGCTTCGGTTTTTCCCAGCGGCACATTCCCGGTTCCCGGCGCCGGTCGAGCGTCCAGTATAAACGACAGTCCTCGCCCCTGTCCAACAGGGGCAAAACCACCGCAGATCGCCCAGTCCCGCCAGCTTGCGCTCTTTCTGTTGCCAGAACGGGTAGCCACCGTTTAGATTTCACGATATGCCCGCAGCGACCAAAGACGGTATCGAACGTTTCGTCGTCCCATCCGTCCATCCGTCCGCTCGGTCTCGTCCGTCCTATTTCCGATCGGCCCTATTGTTGGCCCAAGGCCGCACCAGGCCTCCGGTGCCCCAACCCGTCTCAACGGCGACACGTTGACCACTGCCACTCGAACATGGACCCTTGTCGCGCTGATGCTGGGAATGAGCGGCTGCGCCGTCCTGCACCATCCGCGCCCGGAAGAGCGGATGGTGGCCGCGCGAGGCCTCTCGTTGCGAGCTCTGGACGCCAGTGAAGGTGGCCGGTGGGAACAGGCCAAAGCGTTGTTCGAGGAAGCTCTGACGACTTGCCCGATCGATGTCCACACGCGTCGGCGCTATGCCGAGGCATTATGGCAACACGGCGATCGAGATCTGGCGCTGAAACAGATGGAAGAGGCGATCCGACTTTCGGCCGACTCACCTTCATTGCTGATCACCTATGGTCGGATGCTGCTGGAGATGAAACAGGTCCACGAAGCCGACCACGTGGCAAGAAGAGCGATCCGCCACGCGCCTCAAATGGCGGAGGCCCTGGCCCTGTTGGGAGACGTGCGTTTGAACCAGGGCCGCTATGAAGAAGCGCTGGAACTGTATCACCGAGCCCTCAAAGCGCAACCCGGCTTTCCCGGTGTTCGTCTGGCGATTGCCAGAATCGACTATTTGCGGGGACGTCCCTTGCGCTGCCTAGCCACGCTCAGCGCGTTGTCCCGCGAGCTGCCCCAAGGGCGAGAGCCGGATGAAGCGCTTTGGTTGGAGGGGATTGCGCTAAAGTCGCTAGGGCGCTATCAGGATGCAGCCGACCGCTTCGTCCGTCTGGAACAGCGAGGAAACACAAGCCCCGAATTGGGCCGACAGTTGGCCGACACACTGTGGCAAGCCGGCGAGCATGAAGCGGCCCGTGAAGTAGCCGCACGATATGGGCACGACTGGCTGGCTCGCCAGCCGGCGGAAACCGTGCACCGTTAGGCGGGCGCGCGGCCCGTGTGGACCGCAGGCAGCGCCCGGCTCAACCGTGGCGCTTTTCGTATCCGAGTTCTCGGATTACGCCAAGCATCTCCTCGAAGGTGATGAATCGCCGTCGGTGCCGCAGCTTGTACTCATCGATGGCTTGCGCCAGTTCCCGGGCCTCCGGGGAAAGCTCCTGGTGAGAGTTGGCAAACTGTCGCCGTTCGAATCCGTGGGGATTCGGATTCGCACCGCGGCGACGGTCGACGAAGGACGGCTCGGCCGAAGGGGGGGCCGGAGCTGGGGGGACCTGTTGCGTCATGGCCAAGATCTCCAAGCGGAAGAAGGGTGCGGGGGCCACCGATGAGGCTCCACCGTTCAAAGCGTAGCCCACGGCACGCAACCAGAAGGTGCCAAGGCGGGTGAGAGGGCCCCGGTACGCAGGGGATGGGCCCGATTATGCGGAGGGTCCGGGTTGTGACTCCGGTCCCGCGCTCCACTCGCATCCGTCGTGCGGCCTTGCGATTGCAGTCCGTTATAGTCTTACTTCGTAACATCGGCGCGCCGTGCGCGCATCCTGGACTGGCTTTCGGTCGCCACCACCCCTACAGCCTCCGGTCTCCCGCCTCCAGTCTTGCGGGCCCAGCCCGCGTTACGCATCGCGCAACAGAGGACGCAGCAACTGGTCCAACTCCAGCAATCCGATGGCCCGCTGTTCCTCGTCACGGACCAGGGCCCACTCCCGTTGCGTTCTTCGCAATTCCACCAGTGCCTCCGCCACCGGCAAGTCGTGCGGCAGTTCCACAAACGGCTCGAACTGTCGAACCGTCGGTTCGGTCGACAGTCTCAGATCGATCACGCGGACGTAACCGACCAGCCGCGAGGAACCCTCATCGCGAACGGCGATGCGTGGCGACCGCTCTCGACGAGCCAGCCGGAGACAGGCTGCTTTGGCCGCGCCGACCGGCACACTCGACACCCGGCTGATCGGCGTACACAGTTGCTGGATGGGACGAGGCCCCACTTCCACCATCGCCTCGGTAAAGGCGCGCTGCGTCGGTTCCAAGATTCCCACCTCCTGCCCTTCCCGCAGAAGCTGAGCCAATTCGCTGCGAGCAACCCGCAATGCGACTCGCAGCGGAGTCTGACCCAACAGCTTTTGCAGCAACTGTCCCAGCACCCACAACATCGCCGTGATCGGAAGCAGGGTCGCAGCGCAAAGCAGGAAGATCGGTCCGCCGATTCGCAGCAAACGATTGGGCGCCAGATAGAACAAGTACTTCGGCAGCAATTCTCCGTAAACGAACACCACCGGCGAGACCACGACGGGAAGCACCGATTCCAGCCACGCCGGGTCGCCCAGCGGCAGGTGGCTGACGGCCAGCACCAAGGCCATCGCCGTAACGTTGTTGGCGATGTTGTTGCCCACCAACACCGAGGCCACGAACAACGTGGGCCGGTTGCTCAGGTAGAGCAGGAAGCGAGCGATCCGGTCTCCCGAGCGGCTATCGAGCACGAGCCGTACACGGTTGACGCGGTAAAACCCGGTCTCCGAACCGCTGAACAGGGCACTGAGAAAAAGGCCTCCGGTAAACAACAATGCGATCCCCAACCCGATCACGACGCGGCCTCCTCGCGCGACAACGTCAGTTCCGCCAGCAGCAATCCGTGCGCCGGTGCTTCGAGAACCCGAAAATGAAGCGGACCGCAATCGACTTCGTCACCTTCGCGAGCAATCCGTTGCAACTGCTCCCAAATGCAGCCGGTGACCGTCGCACTTTTCATTGGTGGCAGTTCGACTCCCAGGCCGGCCGCTAGTTGGCGGAGACTGGTCAGCCCCGTCACCAACCACACTCCGGGACGAATCGGCTTGATCAGGGACCGGTTCCACAGCCGCTCGCTGCGGTCATCGGCCGCGCGAAAGATCGTGTCGAGCAGGTCGTCGAACGTGAGAATGCCGATCGTTTCTCCGTACTCGTTCACGACGGCCGCCACGGAACGGCGCTCGCTGCGCATCTCGTCGAAAGCATCGGCCACCGTCGCGCACCAGGGAACTACGACCACTGGGTCTGCCAGTTGTTCCAGATGGTGGTCGGGAACGTGATAGAGCTCCTTCAAATTGATGGCGGCCACCACCTCCTCCGACCTCCTGGCGGTCACCAACAGATAGCCTGACGGCGGCAACTCGCCACGCAGATCCTCCAAGGAGACCGGGGGACGGAACGAGCGAAACAAAGTGCGGGGACGCATCCACTCGTCGACACGGATTTCCGACAATTTGACCAGATTGCGCAGCGAGGTCCGTTCCTGCTCGATCAGCCGGGCATCCGCCGTGGAATACTCGATCGCCCGCTCCAGATCCTCGATTCGCAGATAGGCTTCCGCCTGGAACCGAGGCCACACCAGCCGCCGAGAAAACTCGGTGGCCCCTCGCAGCAGCGGCATCAGCGGGTCCACGAACCGCACGGCAAAGGCGATCGGAATCGCCAGCACGACGGCGACTCGCTTGGCCACCAAGACCGCCAGGGTCTTCGGCAGCATTTCGCTCAGCACGATCAGCGCCAACAGCGCCGCCAGGCTGAACGCGAAGGCGATGGAACGGTAACGAGGCTCGGTCCCCAGTCGCAGAGCCACTTGCGATGCCAGCGCGAAGTAGACCATGTTGATGACCAGGTTCCAGAACAACACCGCCGACAGCAGGCGGTCGCTATCTTCGAGCAACCCGTCGGCGATGCGCGCAGCCGACGAGCCGCCGCGCAGCACTCGTCGGTCCGGCGCGCGCAACGAAAAAAAAGCCGCTTCGCTGGCGGAAAAGAATGCCGACCCGATCATCAGCACCGCCATGGCGATCAGCCACGGCAGAAGCGCCATCCACACGGTGTTTGCACTATCGCTCGAGAAAAGTCACGGATCACGGCTCGTGCCTCACGCCTGGGCACCAAGCTTCTCCATCATGACTCACATCAGCCCTCTTCGCCACCACGCGTCCTTCCCATCGCGATATCGAAAGCGCTGATCGCCGGAATCAGCATGGCGGCAATGGTAAAACCGTAGGCACTGGCAATCACCACAAACACCGTCAATTCCTGGTTTCCCACTAGAAAGCCGGTGATGGCGAAAAAAGTCGCAAAGGGAAGCACCAGCGAGGAAGCGGCGATGGCCGGCGACGGGTTGCGGTAACCCAAAGCCACGTACAGGCCGACGCCGCCTCCCAAGATGAAGGCGAGGAACGGAGCCAGTTGGTTCTGAAAACTGCTCCGAAAGGAAACCATGATCACGATGCATGTGACCACTCCCACGAACAAGAAAAACACCGTTCCCAGACTCACCAAGATGGCCGTCCGCGAACTGGCGTACGTCATTCCGTAGTGGATTCCCAGCATGGCGGCGAACACGTCCATCACCAACAGACCCAAGCCCCATAGAACG
>JALSIV010000075.1 GCA_026989685.1 Pirellulaceae bacterium
ATGGCTGTACCGGCGCAGCAGGTTGAGAAAAAACACGCGGTACTGGCGGTCCGTGAAATCGATCAGTGCCTGCACCGCCAGGCCGTCCTGTTGTATGGTGTTTCCATCTCGGTCGACGCCGAGGGCGAGGTAGACAACTTCACGTAAACGCGCGTCGTCCTTGTAGTTGTCGTCCAAGAGCAGGTAGACCGCCGTGGCGCCCGAACGTTCAAAGACCCGCTGACCCAACTTCCCGTCTCGCTCCACAAGATACCAAATGCGAGGAGCCTCGGCATAGGCGCGCCACCTTGACCAGGTGCGGTCGCGATTCGCTCTGTCCTGCGCCAACTTCTGCGCCAGCAAATTGCTGTACCACGGCCACAGTTCCTTGCGGAACTTCGCTCGGAAGGCGGGCCGGTCCAATAGTTTCGCCACCACCGGACCGTGGAGACGCACGATCGCCAGAGCACGACCCACGGCGCCTTCGGTATCCGGCGATCTTTCGGCGCCGTCCAGGAGATCACCGATCCAGTCGAGGTAGACGCGACGGGCTGTGTCCTCCTTCGGTGCCACTGCCAGACAGGAAATGTCTCCAGATGCCAACAGCCGGACACCCACTCGACGATGTCCACAACGATTCATTAGCCGGGCAAGCTGATACTGTTCGCGAGTCGACAGCCGCAGCTGGTAGTTACTGACCAGCGTGCGCCAAGCGACGTCATCGTTCTCCACCAGACGGAGCGACGAAATCACCAGATCGGGGCCGTCTGTTGCCTCAACGGTTAGGCCGCATAGCAAACCCGCGAACTCGGGATGCTCCTCGACAAAACGAAGTGCTCGCCGGTTTCCAACCAATCTCCGGAGTAGATCGAGACGTTGCTGAACCATTTCAGGGGCCGATTCATACATCGCATAGAATTCCGGCAGATTCTGGTCGATCACCTTTCTGGCAGACCGAAGCGGCCAGCCCTGATCGACCAGCTTCTTCGTCCACCGGTCGTGCAATTTATCCAACGCTTTCCGAGTCTCGTCGTCGCCGTCGTCCGGGTCTTGGCAAAGGACGCGCACAAAGTGTGTGCCGAGCCTCGGCTCCGAAGCCGCTGTTCGGGAACGCTCCCCGTCCAGCGACTTCGGTTCGCCGACGTCGCGTGGAGCGACGGAGCGCCCTGCTGACGAGATGGCAAGCCCCTTGGCGGCAGACAACAGCGCGGCCGCGGCCAAGACACGTGTCAGAACCGGAATCATCGAAAATCGTAGTTTACGTCTCCTCATGACCTGGCCCTCGAGTAGTCGTCGCCGACCGACAGATCGGGCATCGGCAGATCTGCGGCGGCCCAACAGGAACCGTCTCCCGTAATAACATCGCCGATCGACCGGGCGGTGTAACATGACATGCCAAAAAACGGTACGATTTTTGTACGCACACTGGTCTTGCCACTCACCCGACCTGCACCGGGTTGAATTCCGGCGTCAATGGTTGCAGCAATCGGATCGCGTCCCGGCCCATTCGGGCGAAGAGACGGTAGTTCACGTAGCCGCTCGACGCCTTGACACTCAACTTGGAGAAAAACGACCCCATCACGGCCTGCACGCCGACCGTGTCGAGCAGTTTCGAAAACCCTTCCTCGGCCCATGGCTCGATGTCGTCGATCTTGGCGGCCAGATAGGCGTGGGCGAGCACCGCGGCCATGACGCGGAGCGTCCCGATCCGCCCCATGCGGACGCCGTAGATTCGGCACAGCGTCCCGATGAGCCGGGCCGACTCGAAGAGAATGATCCCCAGATCGAGGATGGCATAGGGCGACGCGGCGGTCTTGATCCCCACCCATCGCGCGCTCTCCACGACCGTGCGCTCCGCAGCCTCGTCCAAGAGCGACTGGAAATGTTCACGATATGCTTCAATGAATCGTTCGGAATCGGCCACGGGTGTTTCGAGCACCCGGCGCTTGCCCTCCCTCAGCGTCTGCCGATCGACATATCCGAATGGAGCCCACTCCAGGTTGTCCGACCCCGCCGACTTACCGCCTTGTCTACCCGTATCGTCGTCAACCGGGCAGGAATCGACGTAGCTTCTGAGCCACGCGCTGATCTGGCCGGCGAGACCGCCATCGCTCGCATCAACTTCCGTCGGCCGCGCGCGGTTGTGAATGAACACAGGATCCTCTTGCAGCGTCACACGAAGCCGTCGAAAGGAGCTGATAAGCCGCAGCAGAGCATACATGATCACCAGAAGGCAGATCGCAACGGATACCAACGCGGGGTAGTAGACCCACAGCGGCTCGACCGTGGACAGGAACGAGATGAACTGGAGCACCCGGTAGCTGATCAGCAGGCCGGTGACCCCTGCAATCAGCATCAAGAGCATCGACACCCACTTCGGGAGGCGGATCGGCGGAATCGTCGGCTGGACCATGCGGGCTCCCTCCGGCACCGGCCGCACAAGACCATATTCTTCGTCGAGCTCGACCACCTCGCACGCCTGCGTCACATCGGCCACCAACTTCGCCGGGGATTCGCCGAAGCCGGTCCCCGCCTCGTGCGGCTGGCCGGCTTCCGGCTCGCACTCTGCGTCCACCGGCTCGAAGTCGGACAATCTGAGCACCTTTCCCACATCTTCGCCCCAATCCCGCCCATCCTTATTCATGGCCGCTCAAACTCCTCACGTTGTCGAAAGGGGTTTCCGCAACATCCGCGTGGACTCCTGCCGCACCTTCGGCCATGGCCGGAGGACCAGTCGTCCCGTGGTCACGAATCGACACCGAACAGGAACCGTGCCAGCGTGTCCAGACCGATATGGCAGGGAAGCGCGTTGCGGTAGGGAGGAAGCAATGGTTTTTCGAATATGAAAAATGATTCGTCCCCGGAGAAGATTTCGCCGGGAGTCCATCCTGCAGGCCATCGGCACCGTCCATTGGCATACCAGGTCTCCGGAATCCGGTGCACGCCGACGCGGAGATACTGCTGGACACGCCCGCCGGCGTTCGAGTCCACCGGGACTGCCAGCCGAGGATCATCCGGAGTCGATCTGCCGCATTGGATGGCGCTTACCGCAAAACATTTGCGTGTGATATTCTCTCGCAGGCTGCCCAAGCCTTGTTCGGCCAGTTCTTCCACCAGATCCTTGGCGTAGCCATAGTCACTGCAGTGAAAACGGTCGATTTGATTGGCCACCACTGCCACGCGGGAAACGGCTGGTATCCCCAGCCGCCCCCGTGTCACCCACCGGAGCCCCGCGGAAAGGTAGCGGGTCGGCTCGAGCGACTCGGCGATGTTCTTGAGCAGGAATTCCGCATCGGAATAGACGTCGGGCCCGCTGAGCAGAATATGGGGGAGGTCGTAGAGAACAGCGAGTGCTTCGCATTTCATGGCATGCGCTACGGTCTTGCCCACGATTTCACGCTGATACGCCCCGTATCGCTCCGCCATGACAGAAAAGAGATGGCTGTTCCTGTGACGTCGTGACAGTGGGGCGAATTCTCGATCCTCCAGCCCGCTGCACACCGCCCGTGCCACCGGAAGCAGACGACCGTTCCGCAGATCATCGCCGTGCCGATCCCAAAGCCGGTTTCCGTCGCGGTCGAGCATGATCGACGACGGAGAAATGAACCGGTGACGATGCGATGCCCGCGAAACCTGCGCCAGCTTGTACGCTTCGAGCAACTCTTCTTCGGAGATCGCATCACGGTCCAATAGTTGAAGGAACGCGTTGATCTCCGCGGTTTGGAATTCGCCGCCAAGTTCTTCAAGTTCCTGGAGACGTTGACGTGACCACTCCTCGTAGGACTCGGTCAGCATTCCGCAATCCCCGAACCGTTCTCCCGGAATGTCAACGAACTCGAATCGTGTCTTGCCTCTCCAGCTCGATAAACGCCCCTCCAGCACCAGCTTCGATGTTTCCGTCGTTCTCGCGGGCCACCGACCGGAACGGAGTTCACCCAGCGCCTTGGGCAGCCGAAAATCGCTCACGCCGTCAACACCATCCTTCCACGGCTCGGCGCCGTCAACAACCTTCACCGCCCCAAACCGAACCGGCCTCTCACGATGTGACTCGCCCCGCATTCTCGAACTCAACGCAACTCTCGGCCGAAACGTTCCGAGGTTGAACTGGTTCGGATCGTGATGCATCAGGTGAGCCCCCAGCGACGTGATAAGCGCTGTCTTGCCCGCCTTGGTGAAGCCGGTAATGCCGATGCGGCACGTGCGTGTGGCAAGCTGCGAAATTCGCATCAACGTCCTCTCTTCTGGTCACACAGGAAACAGTTCCGGCACGGGACCGTGCGACACAATATCGATGGCAGCAGACGCTGGCGAGGCAGGCGGAACTTCCACCATCCACCCCAAACCAACACGCCAACCGCCAGCATGAGACCGTGGCGACGCGCCGACACCCACGCCGACCGCGAACCGTCGCGCCGCGCTCGACCCGTGGATGGGCGAGCAGATACCGGATCAGTAGCCGAAAGCTTCACGATGTGACCAATCATCAAGAGTTCGATCAATCCCCGGACCAAAGCGCAACCCGCCTCCAGTCTTATGATCGCCGTGGCATCCGTTCATGTAACATGGCTCATGGAACACAGCTCATGAAGTCACCGAGAAGATCTCCTCGACGAAGGCCGCCGTACCGACCACGGCCAAGCTGTTCCCGGCCGCCGCCTCTCGGCCCACGACGCTCGCACGGAAGGTTCGCCGCGCAGAGGCCGCGCCGCGTCCGAGGCAGCCGGTTTCGCACCAGGCATCGCGCTGCCAGCAGCTTGCATCGCGCCCCCCAAGCGGCTATGATACTTCGCAACAAGGGGGGTCGCCAGCCGAGGGGGAGGCCGGGCGGTCATCTCGTCCCCTTCAGCGCCGTGGGTTCCCATCGAGCGCTGAGTCGATCTGGCAGTTGCAAGGTGTTTCATGGACAGCGGTGCGGAACGAGCTGACGCCCTGTGCGGTCGTGACGGCCGGTCGACGGACTGGGACAGCCTCTGCCGCGGGCTCGATGCCCGGGAGTCCCAAGCCATCCGCAAGGTCTTTGACATCTATTCCGCCCGACTCGTCCGGCTCGCCAGCCGCAACATCCATCCTGCCCTGGCACGCCGCTTCGACGGCGAAGACGTCGTGCAGTCGGTCTTTCGCACGTTCTTTCGACGACTGGAA
>JALSIV010000076.1 GCA_026989685.1 Pirellulaceae bacterium
CGTTGGCAACCGTCGTGTTGGGGGCTTGGCCGCGCCAACAACCGGCCGCCATGGCAATGGCCCGCCGCGGGGCTTGTCCCCGCGGAGGCGACGACGGACAGCTACCCAGCACTCGAAAACTCGGCTTTTCTCATTTCGCAGGCTCGGTGCCTGCGAAATGAGTCGGCCCTGCCCATTGATCATCTGCGGCTCGCTCGAGAACTCGCTGGGGAGCGGACGCCCCAACCCCGACCGGCTCGTCCAACGTGCGGTTACCGAGCCGGCACCGCCACGCTTGCCGGGAAGTCGCGCGTTTTCGATAGGCAGATGGATGCCGCAGCGTTGTCAGGCTGGAAAGCCTGACCTACGGGAAGTTGCCGACCGATCCATCAATGTTCGTGTAGCGAACGCGAGCCACGCACAGCGACACGGTCACAATGCGCGCTTACTACTGAGGTGCGCGAGAATCCGTTTACCCTTCTCGATTTCCTCGTTTCGCTGCTCGAGGATTTTCTCGACCCGAGCGATGGCGACGTCATTTCGAGCGACATCGCGCGCCGCCTCTTCCACCGCGCGGTCGACCTCGCCCAACAGTACCCTTGCCCGTTCGAGTTGCAGATCGACACTCACTGACTCCTTCATCTGCCGAGCCAGTCGGTTTTGATAGGCCTGGATGTACGATCGGCACCCGTAGTAGCTGCTACCAATCAACAACAACGCCGCCATGCCTGCGGCAACGAACATCGATTTCAACATCGTTCTACCTCATTCACTCATCAGGACACACGACTTGCGCAACCGTCCGCGAGCGGCGATGCACGACAATTGGCGACGTCGCAGGCAACCGGAACCGCATCTGTTGTGCGGCCCCGTCGTCGACTGCTCAATAGACAATACGACCGTCGACGGGATTTCTGCACCATTTTCCGCCAAGTTTTCACCACAAACACCGAGCGAGGTTCTGCAAGGACGCGCGACGACCGTGCCGAGCACGGCGCCGGCGCCACTTAGGGCTTGACCGATCGCGCTATAATGATCACAGCCGAGCTGGCTGGAGACTGTCGGACCGTTGCCCTGCGTTAGGCCTGGCCGCCACTGGTTACGCCCCCTTCACAATGACAGACGCACCGCCGGCTTGAGCTGTACCGCTGGGCACACCCTCCGCCATCGGCGTGCGAAAGTGGACATCGATCGGCCGATCGATATAATTTCCCCTGTCGGCTCCGGGTCGGTCGCGTCGTATCCGGTAGTACCAGAAGACCGGCATATTCATATTTCGAAACACGCGAAAACCACGAAGCCAGAAGAGGAGTGGCCGTGTGCGCGACTTGCGAACTATGCAATGCGATGCAAACAGTACTAGATGGTGCGACGCCGGCTTGGCGTTGTGCCGTAAAGCCCAAATTCCTCTCGTGGCTGAAACAGGGCCTTGGCAAGCCGGGGACGACGTGCCGCCAGCTCGAGCAGTTGTGGAATGCGGCTACGACACCAGTTCAGACCGGCAATGAGGGCTTCTTGTTAGAGGGACGGCTCGAGCAAGTATTCGAAAGCGTCGCTGACGGTCGAGCCGCCGTCGCCGCTCGGATCGCCCGAAACTGCCGGGCACTGATCGCCACCGCCGCAGCCGCCAGTGCGGCGACCGACTGGTGCGGCGGGCAGAGTGCCAATGCGCACGAGCAATTCGCGGAGTGGAGCAACCGCGCTTTCGAGTCGTTGTCAGACGGTCAGATCGCCCCATCGTTTGGTGGCGCACAACGCCAAGGACAAACAGGGCAGACGGCAAGCGGCCTCGTCAACAACTGTTACGGCACGCTCACGGCCGGGACAAACCCCAACGGAACGGACCACGTGACGGCGACGGCCTGGTTCTGGACGCTCTCCTGGCTGGAAGCTGTTCCCGAGCCCGACCATCGACTGCGAGTGCCAGTTGCCTACTGCGTACACAACCACGGGTATCTCGGCCATCTGATTGTTGAGCATTATGGTGCCCCGGCACTCGGAACGAAAACCGGGCCGGTTCTGATCGAGCATCCTGAAAATGCCCTTGATGCCTTCAAGCCGGACCTCTTGAAAACCATCCAACAGGCATTCGAATGGGGGTTTGGCAACAACGGCGCTACCGGCGTGGTGACATGGCGTCTCGCGCGCGACAAGAATCACGGTAATCTCGTCCTCGGAGGCGATTCACTCGGGGGTGCGGCGGCCGCCGGCTTCCGCCGCTTGGCCGAGAAGAAGCCGTTCGATCAACAAGTATTGATCGTCGCTGCGGTCGATTGGAACAACCAAGCACCGGAGAAATCACTTTCGCCGGTTAGGTACGAATATGAGAAGGCGTCTGCGGGCGCTGCCAATCAGTTCGACTCAGTGGTCGTTGCCGGTCAGTCCGGCCTATCGACAAATGACGAGGCTCAATTGAAACGGACGAACGTGGTCGTTCACCGTGTGGAGACGATCGAGCAAGCGTGTGAACGGGCATCCGGTCGCGTGGCGTTGATTCGCACGTTGCTGGAACGCGAACGCAACTACATACTGCAACTGGCAGGGCAGCGAATCGGACGGACGTTTGCGAACTGGAAGGAGTTTGACGCTCTTCAAGTGCCTTTGGAAGTCAGCCGGGAATTGCGGCCTCGGCTTTCCGTTTCGGAGTACGAGGAGATGGAACGCCGGCGCCGGGCTGGCGACTTCGAACCTCTCGACGAACGCGAAGCCATTCGCCGGCTCGATACCGGTCTGCAGGGTGACGGTGACGCACCCGACCGTCAGACCGTACCCTGGAACGAGATCCGCAGCGAACTGACTCGCGCCGTCGTATTGGCGGATCCGGGCTTCGGAAAAACGACGCTGCTTTGGCACGAAGTGGGGCGGAGACTTCAAGACGCGCTGGAGTGCCTGTCCGATCCGAAGGCATGTGCGGATGAAATCGAGTTCACGTTTTATATTCACGCACCGGAATGGTCCGCCCGACTGTCTTCAAACAACGTGAACGAGAGCGCGGCGTGCAACAATGCGGTCGTCTTGCTCACGGAGTTTCTCGCGGAGCGGTGCGACTCGGCAAGCAGTGAAGCCCTCAAGGACGAATTTACGACGCGGATGAGCAAAGGACGGTGTCTCGTGGCAATCGACGCACTGGATGAAGTTCCTGAAGGAGAGCGCCGGATACTGGACGCCGCCATTGGAAAACTCGCACGCGACAATGTCGCACTTCTGCTCAGTTCGCGCCTGGCGAACTACACCCAGGCCCCATGCGACGTCGACCCCCGCAACGAACTGGAATTGGTGCCATTCGACATGGACGACGTGGAGTGTGCGATCACCAAATGGTTCAATGACAAAACGCGCGCCGAGGAGATATGGAATCAAGTGAAGCAATCTGCTCCCGACGTGTTGCGTCTTCTCCGCAGTCCTCTATTGCTTCGCTTTGCTCTGCAGATCGTGGAGGATCAATCAAAGCGGAACAATGCTCAGAGCCCGAACTTGACATGGAAACGGCGGGCCGATCTTTACGAAAGCGTGCTCAATCAGTTGATCGAGCGATGGGCGCAGAAACAAGCAGCGAGGAACAACTCACTCACTCGCGAGGCCAAGAACACCTGGAAGCAAGATGTTGCGAAACTCGCGTTGTCATTGTGGAATGAGGACCCGTCCAAGACCTTTTGGGCCCAGGACGGACTGATAACACGACTCGAGAACCTACGGAAAACTGGGGACCTTACGAACCACTGCACGCTGGACAGCCTCGTCACATCGGGCTTGATGACGCTTGCCGGCCCCGAAAAGGACACCGGCACGCCACTCATGTTCACTCACCGATCAATTGGAGAGTATCTGGCGGCGAACGCCTTGGCCCGACAGTACAACGACCAGCACTCCTCGCGACAGCAGGGCGCCACACCACAGTTGACCTACGAACAGCTCGCCTGCCGCGCGTGGCATCCCGACTGGCAGCCGGTCGTCATCATGCTGGCGGGGATGCTGGATGACCCTTTGCCGCTGCTCGAGGCGCTGTACGCAAAGAAGCACCGTGATCTGTCGCACGATCGCTTGGCGCTGGTCATCAAATGCCTGGTGGAGATCGACGAGGAGAAGCGCACCGACGCGCAGTCGGGGTTACCGACGCTGGCCACGAAGCTTGTGGGAATGGTGCTATCCCTTATTCGGAGTGGTCAGGCAGGACTCACCGCCGTCGACACCGTGTGGTCCGCGCTAGCGGTTTTGAAACAGGTGAGGAACTCGCTGGTATCAAGTCTTGATGACGAGAACCCGATGGTACGACAGAAGTCTGCCGAAGCCCTCGGAAAACTTGGAGAGAGAGCTGCCACCACGAATGTGATCAAAGGGCTGGTTGCACTCCTGGGTGACGACGATTCGGCCGTACGCTGGACCGCAGTCGAAGCCCTCGGAAACCTTGGAGAGGGAGCTGCCACCACGGAAGTGATCGACGGGCTGGTTGCACGCCTCGATGACGACTACGCGTACGTACGCTGCGCCGCAGTCGAAGCCCTCGGAAAACTCGGAAGCCATGCTGCCACCACGGAAGTGATCGAACGGCTGGTTGAACGCCTGCGTGACGACGACTGGGACGTATGCCAAACCGCAGCCGCAGCCCTCGGAAACCTCGGAGAGGGAGCTGCCACCACGGAAGTGATCGACGGGCTGGTTGCACTCCTGGGTGATAAACACCGAGACGTACGCCGTGCCGCAGCCAATGCCCTCGGAAAACTTGGCGACAAGGCTGCCACCACGGAAGTGATCGACGGGCTGGTTGCACTCCTGGGTGATGAAGACCGAGACGTACGCCGTGCCGCAGCCGAAGCCCTCGGAAAGCTCGGCGACAAGGCTGCCACCAAGGCAGCGATCAACGGGTTGGTTGCACGCCTGCGTGACGACAACTGGCTCGTACGACAGGGCGCAGCCGAAGCCCTCGGAAACCTCGGAGAGAGAGCTGCCACCCCGGAAGTGATCGACGGGTTGGGTGCATGCCTGCGTGACGACAACTGGCTCGTACGACAGGAAGCAACCGAAGCCCTCGGAAACCTCGGAGAGAGAGCTGCCACCCCGGAAGTGATCGACGGGTTGGGTGCATGCCTGCGTGACGACAACTGGCTCGTACGACAGGAAGC
>JALSIV010000077.1 GCA_026989685.1 Pirellulaceae bacterium
GGTGAGGGCACTTCTGTCGTAAACAGTTGGAGTGGTCGCTTTCGACTTCTTGCCAGAGCGTCGCGGCAGGCTCGAAAGGGAGATCGCTGAGCGACCCGTCGACCGTCTGCTTGAGCCACTTGCGAACGGCCTCGAGCTGCTCCACTTGTTCCTCGTCGAACAGTCCGGGGGCCTTGCTCGACGCCCGCTCGAGCCGCCTGAGGCTCACGTAGTTGCCTCGCCCTTTTCCCAACACCGCCGTGAACTCGCGAGGAATCACCGCGTTGAGTAGCGGGAGGTCCTTGGTGAGCAACTGTTCCTGGAGACTGATGGTGTGGGTCGAAATGACGACTCGTTTCAACTCCGCCTCCGGCTCGGTGACGGCCAGGATGGCGGGAACCAGGTAGCCGAAACTCTTGCCCACGCCGGTTCCCGCTTCGACCAGCAGATGCCGCGAGTCGGCGAGAGCCCGACCGACGGCATTGGCCATCTCGAGTTGCTGCGGGCGAAAGCGGTAGCGCTCCAGCCTTTGGGCGATCCGCCCATGGGGGCCCAGAATGGAGTTGGGAGTCAGCATATCCGGCCGAGCGGGGGCGAAGGGAAATACTCACACGAGACTGCGATTCAGCTTATCAACGCGTCTTCCCCGGCGACAGACGACCGGCCGGCGGAAGACGCGGTGACTCGACAGACCGTCCGATTCGACGTAAAGTGGAAGTTTGGAGCTGTTTGCGAATGAGGTAAGAAATGTTGGCTCGTCGAGTGATCCCCTGTTTAGATGTCGACCGTGGACGAGTCGTCAAGGGGACGAATTTCGTGCAGCTTCGCGATGCCGGAGATCCGGTCGAAGTGGCCGCTCGGTATGAAGCGGAAGGAGCGGACGAACTCGTTTTTCTGGATATCACGGCCAGCCACGAAGAGCGGGAGATCATGCTCGACGTGGTCCGGCGGACGGCCGAACAGGTCTTGATGCCGCTGACCGTGGGAGGTGGAGTTCGAACGCTGGATGACATTCGGCTGCTGTTGTCGGCCGGTGCGGATAAAGTGAGCATCAATTCGGCGGCCTGCCTCGACCCGGAGTTCGTGTCGGCCGCCGCCAGGCGGTTCGGCCGGCAGTGCATCGTGGTCAACATCGACCCCAAGCGGGTCCGCCGCGATGGACACGAAGTCTGGGAGGTCCACACGCACGGAGGTCGGCGCCCCACGGGACTGGAAGCGGTCTCCTGGGCCCGGCGGGTGGAACGACTGGGAGCCGGCGAAATCGTGCTCACCAGCATGGATCGAGACGGCACGTGCGACGGATACGATCTGGAAATGACCGCGGCGGTCAGTGCGGCGGTGTCGGTACCAGTCGTCGCCAGCGGCGGCGCGGGATCGCCCGAACATTTGGCGGACGCGGTGACGATCGGCCGAGCCGACGCCGCGTTGGCGGCCAGCATTTTCCACTTTGGCAAGTACACGATCGAAGAAACCAAGCGAGTAATGGCGGCTCGCGGTATTCCTGTCCGACTGGAGGCATCTGTTTGCAATGACCACTGATCGATCTCACACTTCGCTGGCCGATGACTTGGAACAGTACGGCGGCGATGATCTCGAAGAACGTTTTCTCCGCAAACGCGAAGAACTCGAAGTCGACAAGTACTTTCGCGCACTGGTGAAGCTCGAAGGGAGCGACCTGCACATGAAAGTCGGTCGACCGCCGATCGTGCGCGTCCACGGTGCACTCAAGGAACTGAATCGCCCGCCGATCGAACTGGAGGAAATGTGCCGGCTGCTGTTTCCCATGATGAACAAGCGGCACCGCAAGATCTTCGACCGGGACGGTGGAGCCGACTTCGCTTATACCGTCGAAGTGGACGGCGTGACGTGGCGGTTCCGTGTCAACATGCTCCAGCAACTGGGGAAGATCGGGCTGGTGGCGCGGCGCGTCAACAACTTCATCCCCGATTTTCGCGGCCTCCACTTGCCGGCGTCGATCGAGAAACTGTGTCACCACGACCAGGGGATGATTCTGCTGGCCGGCGTCACCGGCTCGGGGAAGTCGACCACCATCGCTTCGATGCTCGACTACATCAACCATCACTACCGCAAGCACGTGCTGACACTCGAGGATCCGATCGAGTTCGTGTTCACCGAAGACAAGTGTTTGATCAACCAGCGGGAGATCGGGTCCGACGTGCGCGACTTCGCCATCGCCATGAAGCACGCGGTCCGGGAAGACCCGGACATCATCCTGGTGGGCGAGATGCGCGACGAAGAGACGTTCATGACGGCGATCCACGCCGCGGAAACCGGGCACCTGGTGTTCGGCACGATCCACGCCTCGAGTGCTCCGTCGACCATCGGCCGAATCCTCGACCTGTTCCCCGAAGAGATGCACGCGGCCATTCGCAGCGCGATCGCCTTCAACATGAAGGGCATCATCGCCCAGAAACTGCTGCCTTCGATTCAAGAAGGCGTCGGCCGAGTCCCCACCTGCGAAATCATGCTGTTCAATCCCACGATCCGCAAACTGATTCTCGAATCGGAGGACGAAAAGCTGGCCGATGCCATTCGAATCGGCGCCGAAGAGGGAATGCAGGACTTCACGATGAGTCTCAAGCAATTGATCGACGACGAGCTGATCGATCGCAAGACCGCGTTTCAGGTCGCCCCCAACAAGGAAGCACTCAAGATGGCCCTCAAGGGCATCTACGTCTCGCAACCCGGTATTCTCTGATCGGCCGCCACATCGAGTTTCCGCATAAGGTAATCCACGGCGATGGTGTTCAAGAAACTGTTTGGTCGCAAGAAGAAAATCACGGCTCTCGAGGGTCCGCCGGTCAAGCTGGGGGCTCGAGGCGCTGCGACATCGATGGACGACAAGGCCAACCTGGTGGCCGCCCGCCAATCACCCCACTTCGTGACCCTGAAGGAATGGCTGGAAGACATTTTCAAGAAGCGGGCGGATCAGGTCGTGCTGGAGTACACCGCCGGCGGCATCGCCGTGCGCTACCAGGTGGATGGCCTGTGGCATGCGATGCCGGCGCGGGAACGCGAATCGGGCGACGTCGTGCTGGCCGTGATGAAAAAGCTCTGCAACCTCGACCCGAAAGAACGGCGAGCCAAACAGCAAGGCTTCTTCGCCGCCAAATACCTGCAACTCGCCTTCACTATTCACCTCACCAGCGAAGGGACCAAGCAGGGCGAGCGAGTCGTGTTGCGGATCGAGGGGAACGAGTCGAAAATCGAGTCGCTCGAAGATCTGGGGATGCGGGAGAAACTGCAAGAGCAACTCAAAGAACTGCTGAACCAGAAGTCCGGCCTGTTCGTCTACAGTGCCCTCCCCGGCGGAGGCCTCAGCACGACCATGCAGGCCACGCTGCGAGCCACCGACCGGTACCTGCGCGACTTCGTGGCACTCGTCGACAAGACCAAGGAACCTCTCCCGTATGTGGAAAACATCGAAATCGTGGAATACGACCCGGCGGGCGACGACCTGGCGGAACTGTTCCGCTCGGTCATGCTGAAAGAACCGGATGTACTGGTCATCCCGCATATCAGCAACGCCGCGTTCTTCAATCAGGCGCTCGAGCAAACCATCGCCGAGGGAAAGCTGCTGATCACCAGCGTGCGAGCCAAGGACGCCGTCGAAGCCCTGCTCCGCTTGCTGGCGCTGAAGCTCAACGCCGAACAGGTGTCGCAGGCACTACGAGGCGTGATTTGCCAGCGGCTGGTCCGCAAGCTCTGCCTGAGCTGCCGGCGGCCCTACAAGCCCAACCCCCAGCTCCTGCAAAAACTGGGGCTGCCCCCCGACAAAATCCAGCATTTCTTTCGCGCCTTCAATCCCAAGACCGACCTGGGCGAAGACGGCAAGCCGCTGCCTCCATGCGAAGTGTGCGGCGGATTGGCTTACCGCGAGCGAACGGCCGTGTTCGAACTGCTGGTCCCCGGAGAGGGAACCCGGCGGGCCCTGATTCAGCAACCGCGCCTAGAGCTGCTCAAGAAAGTGGCCCGGCAAGAAGGACACCGAGGACTGCTCGAGGAAGGACTCTTTCATGTGGTGCGCGGAACCACGTCTCTGGACGAACTGAAACGGGCCCTGCAAGCGTAACAGGGGTAGACCTGCTTTTTTTCCAGTCCGTGCCCCCCAGAGGAAGCCGAATTCACGATGTCTCAAGCCGAATCGGAACGGTATTTGGGCGACGAATCGACCTATGTCCCCCTTAGCATCACCGCCGTAGTCGCCTTCTTGCTGGCCCTGCTGGCGTCGGGAGGAGTCTTCGTCTCCATCCTCAGTTTCGTCGGACCCATGGCCATCGCCGTGTCCCTGATGGCACTCTACTTGTTCCGATTCCGTGCGGGCACCATCCGAGGAAAAGGGCTGGCCATGGTCGCCCTGGGACTGGCCGTTCTGTTCACGAGCTGGAGCCTGACGCGACTCTTCTGCCATCGCTGGTGGCTCTACCAACATGCCGAACAGTACACCCGCGATTGGCTGCAATGGGTCGAACAGGGAAAACTGGCGGAGGCGTTCGCGCACACGCGAGCTGCCGGCGCGAAAAACCCGATGACGGGGCAAATCGAGGCCAACCAGGGCCGGGAATTCTTCGACACCGAAGGACTCAAGGTCGTCCGCAGCGGCAAGGCCGAGCTGCGATCCGTCACCCGACTCGGCATCCTGGAAGGAGACAAGCGCGCCTACATCCGGCTCCGTTACGATTACGCCGTGGAAGAAAACGGCTCCGAACGCATCGTCCCGGTGATGATCGAAGTGATGCGCACCTACCGTGCCGACTACGGAGGCTATGCCTGGTTCATCACGGAGGTGAATTGATCATCGATGCGAGGCACCCCGGCTGGACCGCTCAGCTCCATCCCGCGCCGGCTCTCGTCAAGGTAACTCGGCACCCCGACACGGTCAAAATGGGCGCTTACCCATGTCCTGCAAGGACGCACATTTCAAGATGGAATCCTGATGCAGGAGGCCGCCTGATGCCGCTCGCCCAGGCCACAACTCTTGACAATAGCTCAGGTAGTGTACCATTTCTTCTGTAAAAACGATTCGCATGGCGAGAGTGCTAGCATGCTAGCACTCTCGCGGCGAAAAATTGGTCTTGGATAAAACGGGCCATTCGC
>JALSIV010000078.1 GCA_026989685.1 Pirellulaceae bacterium
GTCAGCTTCTCTACGGGAGCAAACGCCACCAGTTCTTCGCCCTCGGCCACATGAGCCGGAAAATGGTCGAACTCGCCTTCCTCGGGAAAGTAGAAGAAGTACCGTACCGCCTTGGTGGAATAGGGTTCCAGCACGACACGTCGACTTTCGGTCGCCCGGCTACCGGCCACCGCAATGGCGCCCGCTGGAATCTGCATCAATACATCCACCACTCGTTTTCGACTGGAAGGATTGCTGAGCACGACTCGGCAACCGTAGGACGTGTTCACCAGGAACTCTCGATCCCGAATCACGCCGTTTTCCGATTCGGAAACGTGAGGATTGAAATACATCTGGCTCACCAACACGGCCGCGTTGACTTCGCCCGGCTCGATCCGCTCGATCTGCTCGTGGAAAGCAATGAACGGAGAAGCAGCCGTAATCTCCATCTTCCCGTCCGTCAACTTCATCTCGTGTTTCTCGGCTCGAAACGGCAGATCGGTGACTGCCAGAGCCAGCAGTACTTCTGTCGCATTGTGATGAGCTCTCGCCAAGTGGGGTGAAAGAAAGCCCCGCCCGCCCTGATGAGCGGCGAAGTCGGTCCACATCCGCGACCAGGGAACCAGACCGCTGTTCATGTCACGAAGGGCAACATGGTAATAGTAGGACTCGGCCCATGATCGAGTCTGGTCGAGCGGAATGAACAGCATCTCCCTTTCCGCCAACTCACGGCGAGCCCGCCGATCGGCGTCGAAATAGCCGTTTTGCGGCTTGTCTCGAGAGCTCCCCTGTTCCTGTGGTCGCAGACGAGATCCCGGTGAATCCGCGTCGGCCGCAGGCGCCTGCGGTCTCCCCGGCGCCGACCGGCGCGCCGACTTGGGCATGGGTCGCCGGTACCTGCCGAGCAGACCCGACTTGTTCTTCTTATCGGCCATCTTTTCCAAGGCCTTCCCCTCGCTCTGCGCACCATGAGCCAGGTCTTCGCTATCGTCGGGCAGTCCATAGCCGCCCTTTAGCGTGATCGCGGCCTCCATCGCTCCTCCATACAGCGCCAATTCGAACCAGCGCCGGCTTTCCGATCGCTGGTCCTGCTGCTGGAGAGCGGGAAGCACGTCGAGTCGAATGAACTCGTTTGGTTTCTGCTTCTGAGCCAGCGCGGCCCGTTCGAAGGCGTTGAGCTGCCCCCGCTGCCAGGCTTCGCTGTATCCGTCAAGAGGCTGTCCCAGCAGCCAATCGTCCACGAACCGCTTGGGCGACTTGTGAACCAGATGAGGCTTCACTACCTGCTGGAAGAAGGCGGGATCCTTGTAGTAAAGGAACACATTGAGTTCGTAGCACGCGTACTCCGAATAGAGTTCCCGCTTGCGATCGTCGTCGAGTTCGGGCCAGTGCGTGATGAAACGGAACTTCTTGAGCACGTCGACGTCGACGGAGGACTGCTGAAACGCCAGATAGAGACTCATCAATTCCGACAGTTCATCGTAGATCTTGACGCGCGACGAGCGGAAATCGGCAATCACCAATCGCTTGCCCTTGGGAATCACCTCCACTTTCTTGGTCTGGATGTAGTGGCGCTGGACATCGAGCGACTCGACCAACCGCAGATCGACCTTCTGTTCCTCGACCGTGGGGAGCGCGAGTTCCCGCACGACGGTGTCGTCGGGATCGACGGCGACCAACAGCAAATGGCGCTTGGTTCCCAGCTTGCTCCGATCGATCTCCACCCAGCCTTCCTGATCGGGCTTGAGATTGAGCCAGACGCGCCCCGGTTCGGCCAAGAAGTCCAAATTGTCGAAGTCGATTTCCCTGGTTCCGCTGGCCTGACTCCCACGATGTGCTCGCAGCTCAGCACTGCCCGTAGGAGCCGGAGACCGCCCCAGAACGTCTCCTCGCCCCAATCCCGTTTCCTGCCGCTCCGTCGTCTGTACGGCCCAGGGATCCAGCAGCAGCGAGGGCCGGGCCAGCATATTTCCCGGATACTTCTTGGCGGCGCGACGATCCAAGATATAGCGGTACTCGTCCCCAATCGCACGTTCTTGCAGATAAAGAGTCGGGATCCACAGCGATGGGCGCCACGCAGGGCTCACACCTCCAACCGCCGCCAGCACGCCGAATGTGTCATAAGCCGGGATGTAGCGATTCGCCAGCACATGGACTCGAGCATATTCGGAACCATGAATCAGCCGCAGACGCACACGCTGGTCCGTTACTTGAACTTCCGCGATCTGCAGCGGCGGAGCTCTGTCGATTTCAATCGCCCGGGCCTTACCGACGGCATAGTGGTCGACCACCTTTCCGTCCACAACTCGGATCAACACCTGGCGGCTCGTCGGATGGTGAACCAGCCGGTAATCTCCGGCCGCCAAGCCCTCGATTCTTAGCAAACCATCGCGAACCGCCAACTTGGAATACTCATCGTGTGCAAACTGACCGCCGCGAAGAGCAAACAGGGACCATACTGAACGGTCGAGTTTGTCACCGCCCGATACCAAAGGCACTTCGATGGCCTCGTCTGTGCGGGAATGGATGACTTCACGCCATGAGTGATCCTCTCGATTGAAGTGCCACACCACTTGATTCGCTGCTTGTGAGCCGGAGCCAGTCTGGTCGAGTGCGAGGGCCTTCACCGTCGTGATGTCGAACAGCCGTCCCAGGTGGACCTGTCCCGTCTCGTCCGTCTGCAAGATGACGTGCACCGGCTCTTCGAAGTCGCGGTGTATGAGATGCAGCCGAATGAGCTGCCCCGGCAGCGGCTCGCCGTTGCGACCGACGAGCGACACCCGATACTCGCCGGCGTGGTTCTCCAACAACATTTGGGCGATTCCGAGCGACGAGTCGATCTTGTTGAGCTCGAATAGTTTGGTGGCCGACAAGTCGACTTTCTTTCGAGTCGTCACGGTCTTGACGGTAGCCGACAACTCCAGGCGGATCGACTGAGTCCGCGGCGGAACGCGGAACGTATAGGTCGCTTCACGGTTCTCGCCCAGCTCGAACGAACGGACCTGGCTCGACGTGCTGATATCTCGATCCTGGGTGATTCGAACGACCAGTCGAACGTCCTGAAGCAATGTCAGGCTGACCGGGTGACCGTTGAGATAGAGCTGGGGGCGGACGCCCACCGTGGCTTCCCGACCGGCAATCAGCGATTCACGATTGACCAGAAAACCGGCGTTGAGCGAGTAGGACTCGCCTTCCCGAGTCAACCAACCCAAGTCGTGAAACTCTCCGTTGGAAAGAACGACCGGAACCGTCGACGGCTTCGACGAAAAGGGAATGACGATTGACCCCTGCTCATCCGGTCGAAACACTCGCCCGCCCAGCCACAATGTCGCTCCCGGCACCGGCTCTCTGTTTTCGTCGAGGATGGTAACACGCTGGCCGGCAGGCGTCGTTCGCGTCACCAACTCGAGCCTTCCCTTGCGGAGCACGACTCGGCTCTGCTTGCCGTTCCCGATAAAATCGATCACGTACACGCCGGGTTCTTTCAGCTCGGGAAACTCGAACCGGCGACGCACTCGCCGCTGCGGCAACTCTCGGTACGTGTGCCGCTGTTCCCAGTTGGGAACGAGGCCATCCAGGTCGATGTCGGTGTTGACGGGCCGTCCCTTCGATCGGTAGTAGTTCCAGCAGTTGATCCGGTAGATCTTGACGAGTAGCGTCGGGACGTTCTTCACATCGACTTCGATCGCAACGGGGTCCCCACTGGAAAACCACCGCCGATTCGTGGGAGCGAACCGCAACTCCACGCGTTTTGAGATCTCAGCGTATTCCGCGGGAGACAGAAAACGGGTCCACTCCTGCGGGTCCCCCAATCCGTACAGGATTTTCGTTTCGGCAAAGACCCGCTTGACGAAGCTATCACGCAAGTAGCGAAGATACTCTTCGTAGCCGGTCTCCTGCTGGAAGAAGTGCTCGAGGTACGCCCGCACCAGCCGTTCATCGTTTCCGACAGGCGGCCGCAATGTGATCGGAGTGAAGTTCGCATTCAGATCGGCCGCATAACGGGCCAGACCCTTCGCTTGCAAGAACGTCGGGTTGACATAGCCGGCGCGCCGCGGCAGCTTGAGATATGCCATGAACAAATCCTTGTCCCACTTGCCATGCCGGAGGTTCCACTGCAGCCGGTGGAATAGGACGTGAGTCTTCAGCGAGTTGTGCACCGGCGGAAGATCCTTGGCGAACTTCCACAGTCGCTCGAGGTGGCGTTGCTGCACGGCCTCGTCGTCGCGCCGCTCGTCGTCACTCGGTAAAAGCCGAATCAGATAGTGCTGGACAAAAGCGGGCTGGTTGCGCACCGCCGGATAGCGCTCCGCCAACTCGTCCAATTGCTCGCGAGTCAACAGGGCATGGACTTTGAGTTGACCGAAGCCGGATGTCGCCCGACTCCGGAGATCCTGGTGGACCATCTCCACCAGACCGGGAACGTCCGGGCGGTCGAGCTTCCGCAACAGTTCATGACGCTGCTGGGGTGTCAGTTCCCGAGAGGCCAACCAATAGAAGGCACTGGCGTTGAATCCCGTAAGGGCTCGAGGGTTCTTCAGCAAATCGCGCGCGAGCTTCTCGCGGGAGATGAGCTGCGGATCGAGTCGGGAGGGGAACGGCTGCGCCGTCTGCCCGCCACGGCGGGGATCACGGGTGAAAGCCAGTCCCAGCTCACGGCGGAGATACTCCAATGTTCTGGCGGGGTCGTTCGGGTAAGTCAGTAGAGCCTGACGGTGCCGGATCATCTTCCAGCCGGCGGTACGCCCTCGCTTCTTCTCCCATTCGGTGAGCAAGGCATCGGCTTGGGGGTACTTCTGAGTCTGCTGCAGGTACAAGCAGTGATAGAAATAGTAGTCCTCGGTTCCCGGCACGAGTTTCTTCAGAACGGCGGCACGATCCGCGGCCAATGCATACTCTTCGCGGAAACCGACTTCCTCTTGCCCCACCGCGGCACGCGCTCCGATCGGCGAAAGAACCGCAAGTACCAACAGCCGCAGTTTCCACCCATTCCGGTCTCGCCCTGTCATTGCCATCTCCCTCACCGGCCCCGAAAAGCGGTTCACAAACACCCCGGCAATTGTACGCCAC
>JALSIV010000079.1 GCA_026989685.1 Pirellulaceae bacterium
CGCCTCGGGCGGATGAGCGCCGGTTGCGGTCGAACAAGATCTCTTGACGCCCAGGCCCCCAGCCGCGAGTCGAGCGTTCGGACTCGCCCCAGAAACAACCCGCTTCCCCCATCCCACCGATGCCCCGTGAAGAGCACCTCCCACCCGAAACTGCTCCCCGACTGCTTGACACACCCCGGGTAACAAGAACGGCGGCTCGCCGTAGGCGGTGTACGCATACCGCTCCTGCACGTCGCCGTTTTCGTCACACAAGGCCGTCACGTTCCAGTTGCCGGCTTGCAGCGCGTCAAGCCGCTCCTCAAGCACCTGCCAGGCCGATGTGTAGTACGTGTAGTAGAAGTGACAAGTCTTGGTCAGAACTCCGCCCGAATAGTCCTTCCTCACCACGCGGAAGTTGCGGCCGTCGTACTGGTTCTCCCGAACCGTGCCGCTCGCGCCACGGACGAACGACAGGCTCCGGCCGCTGGGATGGGTGAGCCCCTTAGCGCGGACCGTTCCGGCCGACTCGTCGGCGTAGGCGTACTGCACGTTGGGAGTGGAACTGACCACGGTGCCGCATCGTTCAGGTTCGAAGATTGACAGCCTATGCCGTCGACCGCTTCCCTCAATTCAACGAATTCCGATAGGACTGGGAATCGAGAAACGGTTGAGCGAGGGAGGAGTGTCGAGCGGGACATTGTCGCGCGGCTACAAGACGAGCAAGAGCCCAGCAGAGCTTACCTGCGGGTTCCCGGCCCTTCTTCAGACGGCCCCGGTTCTCGGTGCCCTTGATCCACCCCGAAAGCGTCCGGGCGATCTCGTCGAGTCGTTCAAGAAGGTCGCCATGGTCCGCTTCTTCGATCAAGCCATGGCGTCGAGCCAACTCCGGCAGCGGCACGCATTCCTGGGCCGAGCCGCGTGCGATACCAAAGAACTTCTTGCGGTCCGCCTTGGTGAAACGGCCGTTGCCTTCGGCGATGTTGGCGGCAATGGAGAGGGAAGCCCGGTTGAGTTGATCGACCACGAATCCGTAGCCGCGTGGGAACCGTTCCGTCAGGCCGCAGATCGTGTCGGTGAAGTCGACCGCTTTCTGGTAGACATGGAGTTTCTCGAAGGTGAATGGCATGATGGGCTTCCGTGCGGTATGTTGCTCGAAGATCACGAACTGGACGGTGCGGGCAAGAGAGTAGAAAGCAGAGAGGAGACCGCAGTTGAGAGGAGAGAATCACCCCTGTTTCATTCTTGTGGGTCTACTTTCTACTCTCTCCTCTCGACTGCTCTACTTGCGGCGGAGCCGCAAGTGGAGGCGGACTCAAGGACTCGCAACGGGGCTGCGATTTCGAAGCTGGCCGCCGCGGACTGGCGTCGGGCCAGAACTTGCCTTTCATGAAGGATCGAGTCGCCATCGTGACCGGGACTCCTGCGACCTCTCCAATAGCTTTGACATGTACGCCCATTTGCCGTACAATTCCATGTGGGGCAGAATTGGAGAGGCAGCGGCCACGGGCATCTTTTTTGAAGAAGACCGAAACTCAGAGGAAACCCAAACGATGACTTCGCCGAAGACGGAACGCCTGGAGGCGAGACTCACGATCGAGCAGCGGGCGTTGATTGAACATGCAGCGGCGGTCGAAGGCCGTTCGATCTCCGAATTTGTCGTCGGGGCTGCTCAGGCAGCAGCACGGGAGGTTATCGAGAAGCACGAGATCATTCGTTTAACCGAATCGCAGTCACGGTCGTTGGTCGAGTCGTTGCTGGCTTCACCCCCTCCCAACGGGGCATTGCGCCGAGCCAAGGCAGCTCATGACAGCGACGTACTTTCCCAATGAGCCGCTATGTATGCACGCCGCTGGCCGGCCACCACGATCGAACACGTTTTCGCTGTGGAGTGCCCGAATTGGACGATTACCTGCGGCGCCGAGCCGGCCAGGACATTCGTCGCCGTGCCGCTGCCGTGTTCGTGTTGAGTCCCGCGGACGAGCCGAGCCGCGTTGCCGGCTATTATACACTTTCGGCGGCTTCAATCGTACTTGGCGATCTACCGAAGAAGGTGGCGAAAAAACTGCCGCGTTATCCGCACGTCCCGGCAGTTCTGATCGGCCGATTGGCGCGCGACACGGAGTTCCCCGGAACCGGAAAGCTCCTCTTGATCGATGCGTTATCCCGCTCGCTGCGGCATTCCAGAGACATTGCTGCCGCGGTGATCCTGGTTGATGCAAAAAACGATCAGGCGCGCACCTTCTACTCCCATTTTGGCTTCACTTCGCTGGCGGGCCATCCGCGCCGAATGTTCCTGCCCATGAAAACCGTGGAAGCACTGCTCGATGACAGGCCGTGACATGAACGGTCCCGCCACGGTCGTCGAACTGCTTCGCTGACTCGGTCCCCATTTGCCCCGTCCTCATGCCGACACATTGACTAGGTTCGAGCCACGCCAAGTGGAATCGGCCGAGCCGGTCGGACCATTCCTGGATCTTGGCCGGGCGGGGACCGCGTGCAGGCCGTGACATGGCCGTATTCCTTTCGAAATCGGGCAGGGAAACAGAATCTGCCCTCTCAAAGTACCGCGCCGGTCAATTCTGGTTGTGGTGTACGCTTACAGTGATTGGAACAGCCACGCAAGAAGTTCTACGAACTGCTGTGCGGCCCACACGATGGCCGCCACAACCGAAAGAACTACCAAGAACATCAGACAAAAACACATTCCAGCGACAATGAGCTTCGCCCACCATACGAACGGCGCCACAACAACCCGTATGACGTGCGGCAGCAGCGGTCTACGTATTGCGAAAACGTTTGCCTCGCCCAGTGAAACCACGCGTTGTCGGCCGCGGACACAGAATCCGCGCGAAGATGCGTCATGCCGAAAATCGGCGATTCGCCAGCCGCGGCCGGCGACCGCCGGCGCTGGAACGCCTGGCGCAAAATCGCTCCATTGGCGCAGAGTCGGCAGATGTGAGTTGTCGAGTGGAATGTCAGCCGCCGCTTTATCCAATTGATCTTCCAGCAAGAAATAACTGTTTTCAGCCTGTGAGCGAGAAACTAATCTCACGTATCTACGGTTCGCGATAAGCAACTCCAGCCAGTCGTAAAGCGATCGGGTGACAAACAGGTAGACGTCGTCACTGCGATACCAGATACCGCTCCAGTCGCCGTTCGTTGCTACTTCTGCGAGCCAACACGCCCCCCGTACACCGAGCGAACCAATCTCGCGCAACGGCCAGTCATCATTCGCGCTGTCGCATTCGAAAGCCGGACGGCGGAATTCAACATCGATCCACTCATCGTCGAATCCAGAAACAGTTGCCAAGATCGTCTGCAACCACCCTGGGAATCTCCCATGTGTGGTCGCGTCCGTCGCTGGATGTAGAGACAGGATTCCCTCCACTTCCGCCTGCCTTAATATGCTGATCACACGATCACCAGACGTGCTCACGGGAGTTTCCCCTCTCGTATTCGTTTGAATCGCTGGCAGTTTGCGTCGCATTCGGGGGTAGCGGCACGCAACGCGGGCGGAAGTGTTAACCCAAGAAGACCGCCATGTAGAGGATCGTAGGGAAATGGATATCTTTCAACACCGTTTTTCCAATAGCGGGAATAGCCACCTCTGCCGCCTGGGTCTCTTATCGATCGATGTGCGGATTCTGAATGAAGATCGTATCGCGTACGTTCGTACGGGTTGTGATCCCAGTTTGTCGGCGAACCATCATCGAGTATTGGGTTCTTCGTCCGTGATCCTTGACTTCGCAACCCCTCTGGCATCCCCTCCCTGTGGAGTTTTCGATTGGCGTAGCTCCGATGTGCCCCTCTCGACCGGCCACCTGTCGGATTAAGTCGGACTGTGGCGTGTGAACCTCGTGCCCTCAGCCAGCTTCGCAGCTTTCGGGCTATTTGCGATAATCCGGCTCCGGTCAATGCGCCTGCACCATATTCACCAAGGAATCTTCCCAGGAAGCAGCAGCGTTCGTTTGCGGGCGTCTTGGGAGCGAAAAAGCCATAAAGATTGGGAAAAAGCACTTGCGCGGCACCTATCAAATCGCCCTTTGCGATATTCTGCACCAACTGTCCGATTGATTTGAGCGCCTGCGAAATTGTTCGGACAGGATGCCAAGTGAAACTCCAAGCAAATCCAGCCATTCCCGTGAAGAACTCGTAGCAACCACCGGCAATGCACTGAGCTAGCCGAGTAGCGCACGTTCCGAGACTAAAAGGACCATTGAAGACGCCACCGCCGACTGCGGGCTTTACCGGTTTGGGTCTAGAATGCCTTGCAAACGGATTGCTCAATCCAAACCACCACACCGCCCGTGGATTCCAGGGAGCGACGATTTCCAGGCCAAGTGGATCGACCGATCCCATCGGATCGTAAAGGCCATATAGCGTTGGTCCATCGATAAGATCATTCGGATCTCTCTGGAGAAACAAACCCAGCGCGGGTGAAACGAATCGCGAGCGATAATAGTTCAGCCCGCTCCCCCCATCCCACCTCTGCCCCGTAAACAAGACCTCCCACCCGAAACTGCTTCCCGACTGCTCGACAAATCCCGGCGAGAGGAAGAGCGGCTCGCCGTAGGCGGTGTACGCATACCGCTCCTGCACGTCGCCGTTTTCGTCACACACCGCCGCTACGTTCCAGTTGCCGTCCTGCAGCGCGTAGAGCCGCTCATCCAGCACCCCGTCGCCGCTCGTGTCGCGGTCGCGGAGCACAAGATCGTCGATATACCGCAAGCCCCATACGTATTGGCGGTCGGGGGTGCCTGACGAATTAACGCGTTCTTCCAATACTTGCCAAGCCGACGTGTAGTAGAAGTGACGAGTCTCCGTCAGCGTCCCGCTGGAGTAATCTTTCCGCACCACGCGGAAGTTGCGGCCGTCGTACTGGTTCTCCTGAACCGTGCCGCTCGCATCCGAAAGCTTCACCAGGCGGTTCCAGGCATCGTACACCGCCGAAAAACCCTGCGTCGGGTCGGCCGGCTTGGGAATCGTCGTCATGTTGCCGGCCGGATCATAGGCCGGAGTCGCCCACGCCGGACCGGTCGACTCCGTAA
>JALSIV010000080.1 GCA_026989685.1 Pirellulaceae bacterium
CGCGGCGGCTGCCCCTGGCCGTGAGTCAAGATGCAGTTGTATTCCTTCCAGAACTTATCCTCATTGAAGCGGCGCCACACCGTGTCCTTTTCGACGTGCAGGATGAATTCGGCATCGCACTTCACGAACTCGACGACATCGTCCTCGACGATCGAGGGAATGCTGTACCCGCCACTTCCCATCCGAGAACAATCGATCTGGTCGCCGCTGTCGTTGAGCACGATGTTGCCGACCAGCGTACCGCGATTGGAAGCATAGACGTGCAGTTCTTCGCGCAATGCGGCGAGTAGGACTTCCAGATCTTCGATCACGGGATCGCAGTCCGACTGATCGTCGAAGGTCTCCTCTTTGGTGCCCTCGATGGTGTGCTTGAGCAGATAATAGAGGCCTCGAATACTGGTCGTCTTCTGCTGTTCGATCAATTGTTTGCAGCCGCTGGCCACCAGCATGGTTTGCATGTAGGCCTTGGCCTGCGACAGATTGAACAATTCGCGGCGGTTGGTTCCCTTCCCCATTTCGATAAACCGCTTCGACTTGTTGTAACGGACGTTTCGCAAACTGCGCGACGGGATATCGAGGTGGGGCGGGCGGCTGCGCGTCGCCGTTTGGACCACCGTATCGGCCACCGTTCGCAGCGCCTCGAGTGTGCGGCGATCTTTTCCGGCGATGCTGCGGCTCAGCTTCTTCGGCTGGGGATTCGGTCTTCGTCTTGGGCGTTTCTTGGCCATGGGGACGGGTCTCTGCGGTAAACGGATTGCAACTCAGGATCGTCGCGTGCCCGGTCGGTTCGTCACGGCGCGATTCCGGGCGGATCGTGGTCGACAATGAGCACGTTGTCGCCGAAATCGAGTTCGTCTTCGATGGGGCGGCCGTGCCGGTCGAGCTTGACATCGGCTTCCGCGGTGATTCGCGTCGCGACTTTCACCAATTGCTGATACAGCTCATCACGGTCCGCACCATTGATCTGGCTGACGGCGGACGCCACTTCCCCCAAATACCGCAGGAAGATCGACCGGCGCTCTCCCTGCTGGGCCACCCGCTTGCGCCGCCGCAAGTACATGCCCAACTTGCGGCCCACCGCCTGCAGCCCCAACCGCAACTCGCGCTGAATTTCCGGGTAGGCGGCGATCGCCTCTTTCGATTCACTGGTGAAGGGAACCCACACGCTGGCGATGTGCACGAGTACGGTCACCGGTCCCGACGGCAACTGGCCGCGCGATTGGCTCAATCCATACGAGCGCCAATTGGTCGACATCACGGCTTCGGTAATCGCGCAATCGCGCTGTTTGAATTGCAAGGGAACTCGATTGGCGTAACGAAGCACCTGCATCGACTGGCCATCCGATATGTTCACGTCCCGCATCGCTTCATGGAGTCGAGCGATTTCTTTCGGCTTGAGTTTCGACGGGCTTTGGCGCGTCCCGAAACCGGCTGCCTTGAGGATCTTCTCGGCTCCGTCAGCCCCCACGCCGTCGAACGTCAACAGCAGGAACTGGCGAAGCGTGCGGGCGTCGCTCTGGTCGATCAGCTCGGTGAGCTGATTCAGTGTGATTTTTTGAGTCGTGTTGCGAGCGCCGTAGGCGAGTGCCACTTCGATCTGAAAGGGATTGCCTCGGTAGACCGACGGCGGCCGAGTGGCCGCGCAGTAGAACTCGCCCGGGACGACGTGGTGGAGTCCTTTGAGCAGCAAGGCCTCGCCGATCGGTGCAATGCAATCGGTGCTCGGTGCCGAGATCTTGGTGGCCTGGATGGCGTCGTACAGCTTGTCGGCTTCGGCTCGGCCGATCTTGCGAGTCGACGCGCGAGTCGTCAGGCCGGCCGCCTCGCAGATGCGCCGAGCCACCGCCGGGCTGACTCGCGAGAACGACCCGGTCAAGAACTGGCTGAGTGTCGTCGACTTGGCATCCTTGAGCATGGTGACCAATCGGCCCAGTTCGACACCGTAGGGATGAGGCTTGATCTCCTTGGGTTCCGGAGGAAGCTCGGTGGTGGAGCGACGATAGACGGTCGTGTTACCCTCGGGATCGGTGAAGTGAATGGTCACATGAGGATTGGCGATTGCCGTCTGCTCGAGATACTCATCGACGCTGCCTCGCCCCCGCTGGTACTTGGCCTCCAACTCGATGGTGACCCGCGTTCCGCTGCGGACTTCCTTACCCGGGTTTCCCTCTTCGTCCGGATAAAAGGCCGTCCAGCCGATGCCATGCTTTTCCATGTATTTCCGCCCTTTCTCTCCGGGCGGAATGTCGACTCCGTCGCCTCGACCATTGAGGATTTCCGGCTTGTTGGTTTTGGTGTCGATCTGGATTTCGTAGTAATGAGCCGGCTTGCGGACGGAGATCTTGGATACAATCTTGACCGGCTGGCCGGTCGTGAGCATACCGTACATGCCGGCCGCGCTGATGCCGATCCCCTGCTGGCCGCGACTCATCTGCAGGCGGTGGAACTTCGAACCGTACAGCAATTTGCCGAAGATGAGCGGGATTTGCCGCTTCACGATGCCCGGACCGTTGTCCTGAATGCTGACTCGAAACCGGCGGCCGTTGATCGCCGTCAGTTCGACCCAGATTTCGGGAACGATTCCGGCTTCCTCGCAGGCATCGAGTGAATTGTCGACAGCTTCCTTGACCGTGGTCAGGAGTGCTTTGCGAGGATTGTCGAATCCGAGCAAATGGCGGTTCTTCGCGAAGAACTCGCTGACGGAAATCTCCTTTTGAGCCGCCGCCATCGACTTTGCGGTTGCCCGCCGGCGCGTCCTTCCGCGGGCGGCGCTTTTCGGCTTCTTCCCATTGTTCGACGAGTGCTTCACGGTCGATTTGACGCTGGCTCTGCTCAAGGGGCAACTCCATTGCCGGGTGTGGTGTCCAAGGGTGGTCCGACTCGACCGGTCGAACAAGCCAGAGGAATTATAGGGATTGTCCGGCGGGCTTCCCAGGCGAATCAACGCCGATACTGGTAGAGGCGGGGCAATTGGTGCAGGGCGAAAATAAAGACTCACCGACCGGCCCCGCACTGGCCGAAGAACGAGAAGAACGCGGAGCGTCCCGCGTTGAAGCCGCTTGCGGCCGACTCGACCCACCTGCCGCCAACACGCCTCCTGCGGCGTCCCCCCAAGGCGGCTGCGACGCCCGGCGCGTCATCGACATAGCCTTGGTCTGGAAGGAGTCTTTTGCGATGCCAAGCATCTGGAACAAAACCGTACTGAGTGTCACAGGCTGCCTGGTGGCGGCGGCATGTTGTCTGCTGGCGCCTCCCACCGCGGAGGCAGGGGGACGGCATGGCAAGAATCAGACCGTCAACTGCCGGCCGGTCCAATACGGGCAACCCGACCTGTTCTACAACTACTACGTCCCGGGGACCTGCGGCGGTGTGCCCGCGCAGATGTACCTGTCCCCGCAGTACGTTCCGGCCACCGTCGGCCATACCTATATCACCTACCAACCCTTCATGCCCCACGAGTTGCTCTACACGCATCATCGAGCCTACTACCGCTACTACGATGGCGGCCGAGGCATGACGCGAGCGAGCGTCCACTGGTACAACAACCCGGTAGCATCTCCCCTCCAGTCGCTCAAGAACCACTTCCGCATCCCTCGCTAGGCATCCGGTGTGGCCGAGTTTTCCACAATCGCATGCCTTCTCCACGATAAGGATAACGCTCATGAATCGACGATCGATCGGCATCAGCGCCCTGGCGATCGCCGTCACCCTGATGGCTTGGTCCGGCCAAGCCGAAGCCGGGAGGCGGAAAATCGCGTCACGATGGGGCTATCGCCACGCGCAGACCCGGCCCTGGCACGGCAGTTATTACTACACTCAGAAAGGAACTCCCGTCGCGCTGGTCGTTCCACCAACGGCCCAGTCCCAGATGTTCTGGGGATGGGGAGTGGCCCAATCGGGCACCCGCCCGATCTACCACCAGTTCGCTCGCCCCTACCCGGGCGAATCGCTGGGCGGAGAAGACCAATTCTACCCGACCCCCATCTGGCCAAGCCACACGGACCAGTTCGGCGTCTATTATGTTCGCGGTCCATGGGGGGCGACGGCTCCTCGCGCCTGGCGGCACGGGCAACCCTAATTCGGCCCCCCGGCCACGGCGCCGTCCTGAGGTGCTGCGCTACCACCCATCTCTTTCCCGGGAAACCGGGAAACCGCAGGCGCAGCCGGCCAATCTCCCCCCACATGAGAAGCCCTCGCCAGTGCGTCTCCTGCACGCTCTGACAGAAACCCACCCCGCCTATCCTCCGGATGGCGGGGTGTTTTCCTGGCCTTTCCCGGAAACCTGGGACAGGCGGGGTTTTTTTGCCACCTTTGGGGATACTGGACAGGCAGCGTTTGGCCCGGCTCGGAATCCCCTCCAGTGGAGATAAGGGACAGGCATCGTTACCCGGGTGCCGATACCCCTCCGATGGGCAACGAGGCAACAAGGACAGGCACCGTTGGAGACCGCGCTTGCCCCTCCAATGGAGAGATAGGACAGGCAAGGGCTCATGCGGCAGACCAAGGACAGGCGAGGCTTTTTGTGCCACCTTTGGCGGGGGCCATCGGTCGGTGCGGCTCGAGGTGGAAAGGGACAGGCAATGGTGGTAGGGTGCCGGTGGAGGCAGTGGCGATCACCCCCGTCTGCAGAGTGGGGATTCCAGGTTTCCCGCCGATTTGGTTGGTTCTACCGAGTTGCCGCTGGTTGACGGCGCGGATATGCACCTCGAACGCTTAGAGCCACTCGCGGCAGCTCGCGTTGGCACCGCGCCAATCCGGTATCTCATTCGGCACCACGTGATCCTGGTAATTTTCCCCCACTAGCGTGCGGTGGCCTTCCAACCGATGCAGCGATGCGCGAGCCCGATCAGTCCATACCGGGGAGCCACAGCTTGGACTCCTTCTTTTTTTCACTGGGCGCACCGGCCGTCGGCTGGGGACTATCGGGTGTCCAGAGTCCGCCTTCGGCTGGAGCGGCTGCTGTGGCGGCCGGAGCCGCCGTGTCGGCAGCGGCTGCCTGAAGCTGAGAAGGTTGCATGAGACCATGGTCCATTAACAACCGCATGAGACCATGCATGTATTCCGGTCGCTGGCCGACTGCCTTGAGAGCTGCCGAGACTCGGGGTTGGATGTTCTGGAAATCGCCGCTCTCGAGCGTCTCTTCCACCGCAAGATACCAGTGGACGAAACTGTCTTTTCCCAACGAGTCCATAATGCTGGCCGCCGTCTCCAGTTCTTGCGCTGCCATTCGCGGGTCGAATTCGGCCTGCGCCAGACCGAACAGGATTTGGGACTGCAATTCGAGCCGGTCCTGACCAAGTGCCTGTCGCAGATGATCCGCCAACTGTCTGGCCGCGGCGATGTAGCGGAACGTCAGCGCCCGTTGGAACAGAAACATGGCGTCATCGTGACCCAGCTTCACCATGTCGAGCCGCGTCCACTGAGTGAGCGGCAGGGTTTCGACTGGGGTTTCCCACGGATCAGCCGTTTCGATTTCCGCCACGCCCAGGTCCTGTCGAAGGGACGTGAGATCCACTTCTTTCCCGAGGGTATTCAGGTAGGCCTCGATATTGAACACGGCGGCCGCCAGTTGGTCTGCTTGCGACGAATCCCCTTTGGCTTCTCGCGGCGTTTTGCCACCGAGTCCCGGGTGAGGCATGTCAGGCCAGACCTCGCGCACCCAATACGCGTCACATTGTTTGGCCAGATCTGGTGTCTGTTCCAACGAGGCGCCCACGAGCTGCCACTGCACGTCGGCGCGAAAGCACTGAGGAATCATTCGAACGGCGTCGGACTGTTCGAAGGCGCTCAGGTGATCACCTAAGATCGACTCGACCAGTTCCCGCGTTTGCTGCGCGTCGGCCGAATCGCTGATGATTTCGATTCGGGCCGGCTGATCGGTTTGTTTTCCGAACAGCAGGAGGAGGCCGTACAGGTAGGGAACCCGCTCCGGGCCCACTTGATCCAGCTCTTGCTCATTCAGCGCCGTGAGCGGCTCTTGCGAGAGCATCAAGAACAAACCCTTGGGTGGCGGCTTCAAATCGCTGATGCCCGGCGGCGTACCCGGCAAAACCAGGGATTGAGCGTGCGAGTGAAGGAGTTCCATGGCCGTGTTGGCATCATCGACCTTCCATGTCAGGCTCTGCTTGTATTCCGGATCACCGCAAACGACAACGTCGTACCACTGCGCTGCGGCGTCGAACCACAGCTTCCATGCCGGTGACAGGCTGTCATGAGCGGCCAATTTCCGCAACGTCCGGCTGGCCGCCGCCGAATCGCCGATCGCCGCTTGGCACCGCGCTAGTTCCTTGCCCAGCGTCAGCTCATGGGAATGTTGTTCCCACGCCCGTTCAAGCTGGGAGATAGCCGCTCGGAATCGTCCGGTCATCGCGGCGTGGATCGCGTCGCGGAATGACGGGACCCGCTCCATGAGATCCTTCCCTTCGCCGTCCCTCGACGGCGGCATCGGGAACTCGGCGAAAACCGCCATGACCTTGGATTCCGGCGTGCCGGCCAGGAGGTCTGCTAAGCTCTGGCGGGAATCGTCGGTCGCATAGGGGAGGCAGATTCGCATCCAGGTGCTGGCCGCCATCAAGTCGTTCTTCTCTTCGGCGAACCACGCGCCAATCCGCAAAGCCGCTTTCAGGAACGGCTGGAAGGAAGCCTCTTGATTGGCGTAAAGCTCGGCGGCGTCGATAGCCACTTCGATCGCCCGTTCGTCTCTTTTTTCGGCCAGCAATTCGGCCAGAGTGGCCAATGCCGCCGGTTGTTGGGGGGCCGTCTCGATCAACGCCTGCATCGTGTCGATGGCCTGATCGATTTCGCCCATTGCTTCCAGGAAGCGGACTTTCATAGAGGCGGTGCATGCCCGGATCCCCTCTTTTCGGATGAGCAACTCGAGCTGATCGAGTGCGGCGCGCCGCTGATTGCCTTCCCAGGCTCGCTCGATGTCGGCAATCCGAGAGACCAGCTTGGAGCACCCGCACTCTTTTACGGTCTGTCCGAGTCCGCCGGGACACGGAGAACCGGCATCCAGTCGTTTTCGCTCGCTCATTTCTTCCATCCTTTCGCTCAAACACGCCCCGGCTTTCTCCGGGACCATGCACGGCCGGCCCCCTGTCTCAAAGGCCTCGTTTTCCACCCCACGGCGAAAACGACTTCCACGAACGGTTCCTCGCCACTTTACAAACGGCAACGGTCGTTCATGGTAACGGACCGGCCTCGAACCGTCGACAGCCTCCCCTGCGCCGTGTTCTTCCGGCCGCCCTTCTCCGCGGCCCCCCGGCCCCATACTCTGTGAGAAGGAGGCAACTCGATCGAGCGACCGAGGCCCGCTCCAGCTCGACCCCGCCGGCGCTTCTTTCGGCGCAGGGACCCTCGATCGATCGGTCACCCGGTGTCTACGATCCCTGGCCACGACTTTCGCACTCACCATGCCTGAATCCGACATCATCATCAAAGGTGCCCGCGAGCACAATCTTGCGGGCGTCGACGTCTGGCTACCTCGGAACCGGCTGATTTGCCTCACCGGCGTCAGCGGGTCGGGAAAGAGTTCGCTGGCTTTCGACACGCTCTACGCAGAAGGCCAGCGGCGTTACATGGAGGCTCTCTCCACATTCGCTCGGCAGTTTCTCGGGCAGATGCCCAAACCGGAAGTCGACCGCATCTCAGGCCTCAGCCCGTCCATCTCGATTTCCCAGAAAAGTGCCGGCACCAATCCCCGCTCGACCGTCGGCACGATCACCGAAATCTACGATTTCCTCCGGGTCTTGTTCGCCCGAGTCGGCCAAGCGCACTGTCCCCAATGCCAGGTCCCGGTGGCCGCTCAATCTCGAGAAGCCATGCTGGCCCGTATTCTCTCGCTCCCCGCCGGCACCAAGTTCCTGATCCTGGCGCCTCGCATCCGGGGACAAAAAGGCCACTATCGCGACTTGTTCGAAGAACTGCTCAAGCAAGGCTTCGTCCGAGCTCGAGTCGACGGCACCATCATCGACCTGACCGACCCTCCGCAGCTCGACCGCCGGCTGCGACACGACATTGAAGTCGTCATCGACCGCCTCGTCGTCGGCCCCGACATCCGCACGCGTCTGGCCGAGAGCGTCGACCTGGCACTCCAGCAAGGCGACGGCACCTTCCTGGTCGTGCCTGTCGACGCCGACCTTCAAGGGCTCGTATTTTCCAGCCACTTTTCCTGCGCGCGGTGCGGACGAGGCTTTCAACCCCCGACTCCGCAGCTATTCAGTTTCAACAGCCCCCAGGGGATGTGTCCCGACTGTCACGGCATGGGAGAAATCTACAGTTTCGACCCGGAACTGCTCGTGCCTCGCCCCGAACTCAGTTTCAAAAAGGGATGCGTGGAACTGCTGGGGCCCTGGAGGGAACTGGGACGGTGGAGGCGGCACATCTATCAGGGTGTCGCCGACACGATGGAACGGATCGAATCGCTCCCGGCCGGAACCCTGCTCGAAACTCCCTGGAAGGATCTCCCGGAGAAATACCGGAATTTGTGGCTTTGGGGAACGGGCGAGCAGCACATCACTTTTACGTGGCGTGGCGGTTCGGCACCGATGAAGTACGGCGGCACGTTCGGTGGCATTGTTCCCGAGCTGCTCGAGACCTACCAGCGCAGCAAGAGCCCCCCGCAGATCAAGAAGCTCGAACGGTACATGCGAACGCTGGGCTGCCCGGCCTGCCACGGCGATCGGCTGTGCGAACAGGCTCGAGCCGTTCGCATCTCGACTTCCAGCGACCGATTCGCCGACCGCCGAGCACGATCGCTCCCGGAAATCTGCCGGTTCGCCATCAGCGATGCCTTCGAGTTCTTCTCGGGACTGACGCTCGACAACGTCCAGCAGCAAATCGCCGGAGAAGTGCTCAAGGAGATCCGGACCCGCCTTCGGTTTCTGCTGGACGTGGGACTCGACTATCTGACTCTCGATCGAACGGCACCCACGCTATCCGGAGGCGAATCGCAACGGATCCGCCTGGCCAGCCAGGTCGGATGCGGTCTAGTGGGAGTCCTCTATATCCTGGATGAACCCTCCATCGGTCTTCATCCTCGCGACAACCACCGGCTGCTGGAGACACTGGGCCGTCTCCGCGACCTGGGAAACACGGTGGTCGTCGTGGAGCATGACGAAGCGACGATCCGGGCCGCCGATCACGTGATCGATTTCGGCCCGGGCGCGGGAGTCCGCGGCGGCCGCATTGTGGCTCAAGGAACACCCGAGGAAGTCGCCTCCCAGAAAAAAAGCGTGACGGGACAGTTTCTCAGCGGTGCCCGCAAAATCGAGTTCACGCACGCCCGCAGAAACGGCAACGGCGGCGTCCTGACGATCGTCGGCGCCGAGCACCACAATCTCAAGAACATCGACGTCGCGATCCCGCTGGGGCGGTTCGTCTGCATCACGGGAGTCTCCGGCTCAGGCAAGAGTTCTCTCGTCAATGACATCCTGGCTCGAGCGCTCCGGCGCGACCTCCACCAAGGCGAAGCCGAACCGGGCCGGCACCGCCGCATCGAAGGTGTGGAACATCTCGACAAACTGATCACCATCGACCAGTCTCCCATCGGCCGCACGCCTCGGTCCAACCCGGGAACCTATATCAAGGTCTTCGATGAGATCCGCAAGCTGTTCTCCCGGCTCCCCGATTCCAAGCAGCGCGGATACGCACCCGGCCGGTTCAGCTTCAATGTCAAGGGTGGCCGATGCGAAGCCTGCCAGGGAAACGGGGCCACGAAGTTGGAGATGGACTTTCTGGCTGACGTGTGGGTCACCTGTTCGTACTGCGGCGGGCACCGCTATGGACGGGAAACACTGGAAATCCGTTACAAGGGCAAGTCGATCGCCGACATTCTGGAGATGGATGTCCAGCAGTTGCTCGAGTTGTTCGAGAACATCCCGCCCATTCACAATAAACTCAAGACCCTCCACGACGTCGGTCTCGACTACATCAAACTGGGCCAGCCGTCCCCCACCCTCTCCGGCGGGGAAGCTCAACGGATCAAACTGGCGAGAGAACTCTCCAAGCGAGCCACCGGCCGCACGCTCTATCTGCTCGATGAACCCACGACGGGCCTCCATTTCGCCGATACCGAACTACTGTTGAAAGTGCTGCACGGGTTCGTCGACGACGGCAATACCGTGGTCATCGTCGAACACAATCTGGACGTGATCAAAACGGCCGACTGGATCATCGATTTGGGCCCCGAAGGAGGCGACGGCGGAGGACGAATCGTCGCCGAAGGCCCTCCCGAAGAAGTGGCTCGATCGAAACAATCGGCCACCGCTCCCTATCTAGCAGAGGCGCTTGGCCTGAAGAAGGGCCGCGCCGCAGGCAACGGCTCCAACGGCAAGAAGAGGAATCGACGCGGCAAGGAGGTCCGCAAGCTGACGGTGCAAGGCGCCGAGCAGCACAACTTGCGACACATCAATGTCACGATTCCCCGCGATGCCATGACGGTCTTCTGCGGCCCCAGTGGTTCGGGCAAGACATCACTGGCCATGGACACCATCTATGCGGAGGGTCAGCGACGTTATGTGGAAAGCTTGAGTGCCTACGCCCGTCAATTCGTCAACCAGATGCCCAAGCCGCGGTTCGAACACGTCGAAGGACTGTCGCCGGCGGTGGCGATCGAGCAACGCAACTCCGGCCACACCCCCCGCTCGACCGTGGGAACCGTTACGGAAATCTACGACTATTTCCGCATCCTGATGGCCCGCCTGGGCCAGCCCTACTGCCCGGCTTGCGACCAGCCCGTTCATGCCCGCACTGTCGACGAAATCGTCGACTTGATTCTGGAGTACCCCGCCAAGACACGACTCTATATCGCAGCTCCCGTTGCATTGCCCGGCGACTTTCGCCGCGCCGTCAGCGAGCTGAAAGAGCAAGGCTTTGTCCGCCTGCGGTGCCACGGCAAGACCGTGGCTGTCGACGAGCTGACCGCCAAGCAGTTCGATCCCGATGGGACGTCCGTGGTGGTAGACCGCATCACGGTCGACCGCCGGCAGCGCCGCCGGATCGCCGACAGTGTGGAAACGGCGCTGGCCGCTGGCGACGGCGTGGTGGAAATCGTCGAAGTCGATCCCAGCCGCGAGGAATCCCTGTGGAAGACTCGATCGTTCAGCCAGGAGTTGACCTGCGAGTCGTGCGGCCGGCGGTTCGAGCGTCTGGCTCCGTTTCATTTCTCGTTCAATCATCCTCGAGGCTGGTGCCAGCATTGCGAAGGACTGGGAACGACCGAAGGCGCTCAACTGGAACTGCTGGTCGACGACGAAGCGACCCTCGCGGAGGGAGCTCTGCGACTGTGGCCGTCACACCCCGAACCCCTGGCCGGCGCCATGCTGGAGGCAGTCTGCCGGGAGTTGCACATTCCCTTGGATCGCCCGTTCTCGGAACTTCGTCCGGTGCAGCAACAACGGCTGCTGTACGGGACGGGAAACCGCTGGTTTACCGCCGCGCCCGATGGCCGCCCGCTGTTCCAGTTCCAGTACAAGGGACTTTACCCGGCGCTGGCCGAGGCGAGACGCAAGGCGTATGTGCTACGCGCGAAAATCTACTCGATCGTCGATACGATCGCCTGCCCCTACTGTGCGGGCAGTCGCTTGCGCGATGATGCCGCCGCCATGCGTTTCCAAGATGAGACGATCGGAACGCTGTGCAACATGCCGCTGGGCCATCTGCTCCGTGAAATCTCGAGATGGAAACTGAAAGGCCATGCCCGGAAAGTGGCTGCCGATCTGTTGCGGGAAGTGCGGACTCGTCTGCAGTTTCTGGTCGATGTGGGGTTGGACTACCTCACGCTCGGCCGAGCCGCCGCCACACTATCCAACGGCGAAGCGCAACGCATTCGGCTCGCCAGCCAGCTCGGTAGCGGGCTGTGCGGAGTGCTCTACGTGCTCGACGAACCGACCATCGGCCTGCATCCTCGAGACAACGCTCGCCTGATCCGGGCTCTGCACAAACTGCGCGACCTGGGAAACACCTTACTGGTCGTCGAGCATGACCGCGACGTGATCGCCTCCGCCGATCGCCTCTGCGATTTCGGACCCGGCGCGGGCAAGCACGGGGGAACGATTGTCGCGGAAGGAACCGTCAAGCAGATCAGTCGACGACGCAACAGTGTCACTGGTCCGTACTTGACGGGCAAGAAGGGGATCGCTGTTCCGCGTCAACGACGCATGATCATCGAAGAAGGCCGGCCGGCCTGGATGGGCGACGCGTCTCCTTGGAACGACGTCGAAGCCCCCGGAGGCGGCTGGATCGTCGTGCGGGGCGCGACTCATCACAACCTGAAACAGATCAACCCGGCCATCCCCCTGGGAACGCTCACGGTCGTCACGGGCCCCAGCGGTTCCGGAAAGAGTTCGCTCGTGGAAGGCATTCTCTATCCGATACTGGCCCGGAGACTCCACCTGGCCATGCAGACACCCGGCGCCTGCGAGGGGATCGACGGCATCGAGCACATCAACAAGGTCATCCGCGTCGACCAGCAACCTCTGGGAAACTCGCCCGCTTCCAATCCGGCGACCTATACCGGGCTGTTCGAACTGATCCGGCAACTCTACGCGGCGCTTCCCGAAAGCCGCGTGCGTGGCTTCACCCCGCGACAGTTCAGTTTCAATGTCCACGGAGGCCGCTGTGACGCCTGCGAAGGCAACGGTCAAAAGCGGATCGAAATGCACTTTCTTCCCGACGTATGGATTCCCTGCGAGGATTGCCAGGGCAAGCGCTACAAGCCGGAAACCCTGGCCGTCACCTACCACGGCAGGTCGATCTTCGACGTGCTGGAAATGACGGCCGCCGAGGCTCTGAAGTTGTTCGCCAACTTCCCCAAGATCACCAAGATCCTGGCGACACTCTGCGACGTGGGACTCGGCTATCTTCCCCTCGGCCAGGCAGCCCCCACACTCTCCGGCGGAGAAGCTCAGCGAGTCAAACTGGCCGCCGAACTGGCGCGGCCCGACACGGGTCGCACACTCTACTTGCTGGACGAGCCGACCACCGGGCTCCACTTCGACGACCTGCAACGCCTGCTCCAGGTGTTGCACCGCCTGGTGGAAATGGGAAATACCGTGGTGTTGATCGAACACAATCTCGACGTGATCAAGACGGCCGACTGGATCATCGAACTGGGCCCCGAAGCGGGCCGCCAAGGGGGATACATCGTTGCCAGCGGCACGCCCGAACAGATCGTCGAGTATGCCGACTTGGCGGCCCGGCCCCGATCCGAGTCGCCTCGGTGCTGGACCGGTGAGGCACTAGCGCCGGTGCTGGAACAAGGGCCGTTCGTGGATGACTGGAGTGCGCCGCCTCCGGTCGAAGAAACTTCCGGCGAAGGCATGGACATCCACGACGTCGGGAAGGAGACCCCACCGCCGTGGGTGATCGACGGCCGGCGGTGGCACACCCACGATCGTGTAGCCCGTAGCGGCGATCCGTGCGAGTGGGAGGGACAGATCTTGGACGCCGTCGTCGACCGCATTCACGAACTGGGGCGGTTTTCCGACACGAATTGGGAAGAACGGTCCGTGGTGGAAATCGCCGCCGAACGGAAAAACCGCGGCTGGTTCTTCCACGCCATCACGGCCGAACGCTTTCTGCTGAAAATGAAGTTCCGTGTTCCCCGCTCCACTTTCGATGAAAGCGAACTTCGCCGGCAGATTCCGTTGAAAACGCTCAATGAGATCCACGAACTGCCCATCTATGGCAACGATCCTCGAGTCCGTTGCCGCGACGTGGCCGACAACTGGCAAGAAGTCGAAATTCGGGCCTATACCCGCGAGGAAATCGATCAGCCGGGTTTCTGGGACTTCCTCGAACAAGCCGTCCAGGCCTTCACCAAAGCCACCAGCGATGCTACGTTCAGCGTCGAAGCGGCCATGCCCTGGAAAAAGCTGGGGGAACAGTGGCATTTCATGGAGAAGGGATTCACCGGGAAGAAGAAGCCACGCTGGCCGATGAGCGCCTGGGAGCAACTCTACCGGCAACTCAAGGCGGCCGCGCCGCAGTTGAAGTGGGAATGGGGACTCAAGATCTGCGTGCACCTCCGCCGCCCTGACGAAACTCTGTGGGGAACGATCTACACGAAGCGTGCCGAGGCCTTGCAAGTCGATCTTTACGTCCCCAAAGACGCCTACCCCTTCGGCGAGCTGCTCCGGGTGGGACTCCCGGTCGAGCTGGACACGGCCCCGGAGGACCACGACCTGATCCGGTTTTCCATCCGCTCACTCGCCGCCTTCAAACGGAGCAAATTGACACGCTTCCTGCAAGAACACTGGGAAAACGGTTGACTCCCTGGATCGGCCGTCTCGCGGCCTCTCGGCAACGCATCCCCACACGACGACGATCATCAACAACCACGTCATCGGACCGTCCACCCTCCGTCGATCGTGATCGTCTGCCCCGTGATGTTCCTCGCCAGGCCGCTCACCAAGTATGATACGGCTCCGTACAACTCCTCGATACTGATGAACGCCCGCTTCGGCATCGGCTCGAGCATGATCCGGTCGATCACCTCCGACTCGGATATGCCGTGTTCTCTGGCTTGAGCGGCAATCTGTTTTTCCACCAGCGGTGTGCGAACGTACGATGGACAAATCGTATTGATGGTGATATCCACGTCAGCGGTTTCGAGCGCCACGACCTTCGAGAACCCCAACAATCCGTGCTTGGCCGCCACGTAGGCACTCTTGAAGGGGGACGCCACAAGGGAATGGATCGATCCGATGTTGATGATGCGTCCGAATCCCCGCTGCCGCATTCCCGGCAACACGGCTCGAGTCATCAAGCAGGCTCCATTCAACATCACGTCGATCAACCGCACCCACTGCTCCTGAGAGAACTCTTCGAGCCTGGCGACGTATTGCAAGCCGGCGTTGTTGATCAACACGTCAACACCACTCGGCTCCAGCCGATCCATCATCCGTCCGATGTCCGACTGGCAGGTAACGTCGACTGCGCAGGCCGTCGCCGAACCGCCCGACGCGACGATGCCCGCCACTGTTTCCTCCGCTGCATCGCGTCTGCAGTCGGCGGCGATCACGTGGTAACCGTCCCGAGCCGCCGACTCAGCCAGTCCCCGACCGATCCCGCTTCCCGCCCCCGTGATCAACACCGTCTTTGTCGTCGCCATCGGCCGGTTTCCAATAGTCCGTATCCGGATGAAACTCTTGCCAAGCCCGCCGGAACGAAACCACTCCGGTCAAAGGCTGCAACACTTTTCCCTGCATGGCACCGGCAGTCGCTTTGCCCGTCGCCCAGTCCCACTCGCTGCCGGTTTCCCGATCGTTCAGGTTATTGTCTTTCCAGGAAAAGTGGAACTCCCGGCCTTCGAGTTCCCGGCTGAACAATAGCGCGGTTCCACTCGAGGGATCGTAGACGACCAGAATCGGCCTGCCGCTCCAAGTGTCGTTGATGACTCGCTCAGCCTTCAGATGTCGAAAGGACCAAGCGCGAGCCTTTCCCCGATCGACGTAGCCGATGACGAAACCGGTCGGGTCTTGGTACATCTGGTTGGTGAAACGGCGAGCCGTTCGTGAGAGCACGGCAACCGTCGTATCGGGATGGCGACTCTTCCATGTTCTCCAGTCCGTCATCGACGAGGGGATGATCTCGAGCGTGCGGCCCTTGAGTTTTCCCGCCATGGCCTCCCCCAGCAGATGGCTCCACAGCGATTCGGTCTGCACATCCCGCATCACCAGGCTTCGATTCCACAACATTCCCGACACTTGAAATGTGACAACCCGGTCGCCGACCTTTCTGGCATACACGATGCCATTGTGACAGAGATGTCACCAGGTCGCCGCGATGGCACGGTTCCCCAGTTGGTCATTGAGTATTTCCCGCCGTGGACCGGTCAGCGTATTGATCGGATAGGCTCGAGCTTTTCCGTTGACCACGACCCCCAACACCAGCTCGTTGTCCTGGACCCTGCCTTTCGCCTTCGCAGCCGGAACGACCGGAATGTCCGTGATCGGCGGGAAAGGATCGAGTAAGCGCACGGGGTCGAAATCATCCGAACCACTGGTCGCCGTCACCGCTTGGAGCTTTGCCGTCCGATCGATGCTCCGCCATTGGAGTGTCAGCGAGGCGCCCAATCCGAACGCCAGAATGGCACCGATCGCCCAGACGATCTTCCGCCAGTCGGTCATTGGCTCGTCTCCCGTTTGAAGAGAAAAGGGAATCCCGTTACCGGCCCCTGAACATATCCGACTTGTGACCGGCTTCCGATCGGCGAGGCACGTGGATCGGGGACACTTATGGCCAGGGAAACAACACCGGGTAGAACTGCCCTCCCAAAGGGGTCCCCTTTCCCAACGCCGGCGTCCCTTCCAGGAGCGGCTCATCGACTTGGGAGCAGACGCCGTCCTTCACGGCGTTGAGCACCACGGCGCGGCGCGGTCGGTCCGATCGGTTTTGGCGGGAGCCGTGTATCAGCAGCGGATGGTGAAACGCGGCTTCGCCAGACTTCAGCTCGATCTTGACCGGCGACTGAAGCTGCTCCCACTGCTCCTCGCTGAGCACTTTCCGAATCGCGTCCATGTCGCCGGCCAGTCCGGTGATGGGAAGCAGTTCCCATAAGTGGCTGCCCGGGATGTACTCCAAACATCCATTTTCGGTGGTGCTTTCGTCCAGCCCGATCCAACACGTCAGGTGTGCCAGCGGGGCCGTCCGCGTCCAATACGAATAGTCCTGGTGCCAAGCCACGACCCCGCCATGCCGGGGCGGCTTGCAGAACAGTTGATCATGCCAGAAACGGACCGTACCGCCGAGAAGCTGCGAGGCGGGAACCGTCCAGGCCGGGTTCCACAAGATATCGTGAAAAGCCGGCCCGATTCTCCACGCCCCTAGCGCATGAAACAACACCTGATCCGGGTCGGGTGATTCGTTGGTATGGTACTCGTACCAGTATTCATGTCCCGGATGCCCCGGCTCATAGAAACCGAACAACTCGTCGCAAAGAGCTTCGATCTGGTCATCGTCGAGAACGCGTATGCCGGCCACATACCCGTTCGTGCGATAGCTCTCGATCTGCTCATCGGTCAACGAGTATTTTTCCAACACGCCCGCCGCATCGGGACGGTCGAACCAATCGCCAATCGGTCCGTGGTGTTGCGATAGATCGATGGTCATGTTTGCTCAAGGGAGAGGTAACACGATGAAAACGGGGCATCCGCGGATTGGGGGAAAAGCGGTTTCCACCTCTTTCCCAATTTGTGCGTTTTATCTGGACTCGAGGAACAACGGCCAGTATAGTCGGTCCCCCTTGACTCAACCAGTTCACGACTCGAGTCGGCGAGACGATCGCCCCACTCTCAGCCAACAGTGATTCTCGTCCAACTGCGATGTCACCGGGTTTGCAAAAGCTGTTGATCGCTGCGGTGCTGCTGCTCTCGTGCAGTGGCTGTTTGAGGCGTCGACTGACCATTCGCAGCGACCCGCCCGGGGCGGTGGTCTATGTCGATCGGCGGCCCGAGCCGATTGGCGTGACTCCCGTCTCGACCTCCTTCACCTATTACGGAACGCGCCAGATTCAACTGGTCAAAGACGGGTACGAGACGCTCACCATCCGACAGAACTTCTCGCCACCGTGGTACGAGATCCCGCCGCTCGACTTCATTGTGGAGAACTTCTGGCCCAAGGAAATCCGGGATGAGCGGATCGTCAGCGTCCACTTGGAACCGCGGCGCGCCGTCTCGGCCGAGGAAGTGGTGGCTCGAGCAGAGCAACTCCGCCAAAACACCTACCAGGGGATCGCGACACCGTTGCAGCCGGCCGCTGCGGAAACCGTTGGGGCTGTTCCCGGCAATCCGACCCTGCCGGCACCGGCTGCCCCGTCCAACGCCGCGCCGCCGACGTCTCCCTTGCCTCCACCAACGCGGCAACCGCCGTTATCGAGCAGCTTCCTGGGTGGTCGGCGCTTACGGTGAACGGATGGGCCATTTGGTCCCAGCGCCGCTGGGCCTGCGATCGAGTGCTCCTTTGACTCCCAGCAGACGCGGATCGCGTGCCAGTTTGTCGGTCAACACCCGCACATCGTCCAGGATGGGCCGAATCTGGCGCGTCGCCGCTTCCACGTTTCCGATCACACTTTGCAGTTTGTCATACAGCTCCCGGTCACGGGCCAGCGAGCCGATGGTGCCGTCCGGCGAATTCAGCGATTCACTGAATCGCACCAACTCGGAAAGCAACTGGTTCACGTTCCGCACGCTGCCCGCCAGATCTTCGGCCAACTGTTCGCCGCGCTCGGCCAGTGGGGCGGTGAAGTTCTCCATATTGGCGAGGTTGCGTTGAGCCCGGATGCTGGTTTCCCGGAAGGCGGCCAGCGTCTGGCGCGTCTCGGCCAACGTCTTCTGCGCATCGTCGAAAATAATGGGAAGCCGCTCGAGGGTTCCTTTCAATCGTTCGTTCAGCTCGGGATCGCCCACCAGATTGTTGATACTGGCGGCGGTACGGTTGAGTTGATCGAGGGCGTTTTCGGTCTTGTCGATAATCCTCTTGAGTTGCTCGCCGTTATCCCCGACCAGATCGCGCATCGTAGCAGCCAGATCAGACACCTGGTTTCCAGCTCGTTGCATCGAGGCGAACGCCGATCCCATCTCATCTTCGAGATTGGTGAAGACTTCGAACGGGTCTCCGGCTACGACACCTTTGATCGAATCCTGGTCGACGAGCAGAACATCCGAGGGTGGAGCATCGGGGGGCGTGTAGAACTCGAGCACCGCATCGCCGGTAATCAGCGATCCGCGGCTGATCCGGCACCGCTCGCTCTTGCGGATCTTGTACTGAGACTCGATTTCCAACGTCAACTGCACCCGTCCGCTGTCGAGCAGTTTGACGCTGCGGACGTGGCCGATCTTGATTCCGCTCTTGAGTACGGGTGAATCGCGGGCCACTCCGGGAGCCTCGGGGAAGTCCGCGTAGACCGTATAATACGATTCGAAAATCGTCGGCCACGCTCCAAGCAGCATGATCAAAATCAGGGCGGCGGCCAGCGCCGCCAGCACCACGATTCCGACTTGAAACTTGAGCAGTTTTTCATCCATCGCCTGACTCCGCTCGGTGAGTCGATCCGCGTCTCAGTTCCATCAACCGCTCGCCCGCCTCGCCCCGCACAAACTGCACCACCCGGCGATCGGTCGACCGATCGAGTTGGCTGGGGGGGCCGTCGAACAATACCTGCGACTCCCCCGGTCCCAGGCGGCTGAGCGGATAGAGCATCACCACGCGGTCTGCCACTTTGCGCGCCGTCCTCATATCGTGAGTCACGATGATGCTGGTCACCGAGTGCTGACGCCGGGAACGGAGTATGAGCTCATTGATCACGTCGGCCATGATCGGATCGAGTCCTGTCGTCGGTTCGTCATACAGCACGAGTTCCGGATCGAGGACCAGTGCCCGCGCCAATCCGACTCGCTTGCGCATGCCTCCCGACAGCTCCGCCGGCTTTTTCCCCAGAATGCTCTCGGGCAGTCCGACTTCCGCCAGCCGGTCCCGTACGATTTCCCGAATCTCGGCATCGGAGTAGCGACCGTGCTGTCTGAGGGGAAAGGCCACGTTCTGGCCGATCGTCATGCTGTCGAACAGAGCGGCTTGCTGAAACACGAAACCGAACCGCCGGCGAATTCGCATGAGCAACGGCTTCCGCATCTTGGCCAACTCGTAGCGGTCGAACCACACGTGCCCACCGGACGGCCGGATCAAGCCGATGATCGTCTTGAGCAGCACGGTCTTGCCGCACCCGCTCTCGCCGATCACCGCCAACGTCTGCCCTTGCGGCACCTCCAAGCTGAGGTTGCGCAGCACGGCCTGCCGATCGAATTGCACGGTCACGTCGTCCAGCCGAACGACCGGATGATCCTCCACCGTTACAGACACCGAGTTGTCACCGGCAGCTACCATCGCTTGCTTCGGTTCCCCGCATTCCGGTCAAAACAACTTGGCCCCTGACGGCCAGAACACACTGTAAACCACATCCAGCACGATACCCAGCATCAGATCGAGCACCAGGATGGTGACGAAGGACAACACGAAACTCGCGGTGGCGGCCCGCCCCACACCCTCGGCCCCGGCATCGCAGTGGAACCCGCGGTAACAACTGATTAGCGCGATGACTCCGCCGAAAAACAGACTCTTGAAGATGCCGACGACAAGATCGAAGCCACCTACGAATTGTGCCGAATGATAGAGATAAAAGTGCTTGTCGATCCCCAGGATGAACACGCAGTAGAAGTAGCCGCCCACGACGCCCATGAAATCGGCCATCACGGTCAATGCCGGTATCAACAACAAACAGGCGATGAAACGCGGCACCACTAGATAGTGGATCGGATCGGCACCCATCGCCTCCAGGGCGTCGAGCTGCTCGGTGACCCGCATGGTTCCCAATTCGGCGGCAATCGCTCCGCCGACTCGCCCCGCCAACATCGTGGCGGCCAACACCGGCCCGAGTTCCCGAACCAAGGACATATTGATCACGGCCCCCAAGCGGTTTTCCAATCCGATTTTGCTGAATTGGAAATAGCTCTGGACGGCCAGGACCATGCCGATAAACGTACCGGTCAGTGCCACCACGGGAAGGCTGCGCACGCCGACCTGGTGCATGGGAGACAAGAGCGTCCCCGGACGGGGCTTGCGCCTCAAGAGCCACATGGCGGTTCGCTGACAGAAAAACGCGAACTCGCCGATCGCCGCCACATGGTCGATGACAGCCCCCCCCCACTGGACGATCCAGGCCTCGAGTGCCGTGCGAACGCCACCGGATGGTTGCCGTGGTGTAGATGCGACGCTCGACATGCGGCAGGCAACTCCGAGAACAGAGCCGGAATCGGAAAAGAAAAGGGTGGACAGAGAGCGGCCGCCTGCGGCCTCGACCGGGTCGGCGCAGACCGCGCCTGCCGGTTGCTCTCTGTTCATCGTCGGACCGAGCACGGGGGCAACTTGAAGCAATTGCCGGGCCTGCGCTAGGCCAGAACTTCCCGGATCACGCGGCCACCGACGTCGGTGAGCCGGAAATCGCGGCCGTTGTAGCGGTAAGTCAGTCGTTCGTGGTCGATTCCCAGCACGCGCAAGATGGTTGCGTGCAAATCGTTGACGTGGATTCGATCGACGGCCGCTTTGTAACCCAGATCGTCCGATTCCCCGTAACTGACGCCCCCTTTCACGCCACCTCCGGCCAGCCAGAACGTGAAGCAGTGGGGATTGTGATCGCGCCCCGGCTTTTTCCCTGTTTGCGCAATCGGCAATCTCCCGAACTCGCCTCCCCAAATGACCAGGGTCTCATCCAGCAATCCGCGCTGCTCCAGATCGGTCAACAGAGCCGCCACCGGCTGGTCGGTCTCTCCCGCGAACTGCCGATGGTTGCCCTCGATGTCCTGATGGCCGTCCCAGCTCCGCTGGTTTTCCATGCCGCCCGAATAGATCTGCACGAAGCGAACTCCGCGCTCCACCATCCGACGAGCGATCAAGCACTGTTTCGCGAAGTGCGCGCACTGGGGATTATCCATGCCATAGAGTCGATGCGTGGCCTGGGTTTCGGCAGCCAGGTTGATCGCGTCGGGAGCCGACGACTGCATGCGGTACGCCAACTCGAAACTCTCCGTACGAGCCGCCAATTCGGCTTCCGCCGGATGCAGTTGCTCGTAGCCGCGATGCAGCGCCCGCAGGTAGTCGAGCTGCGCTCGCTGCGCCGCCGATCCCATGCCTGCCGGCGGCGTCAAATTCTCGATCGGCGGTCCCTTCGGCTTGAGGTGCGTCCCCTGATAGACGCCGGGCAGAAAGGCGGCTCCCCAATTGGCTGCGTGGCCTTTGGGGAGTCCCCGCCCCTTCGGATCGGACATCACCACAAAACCGGGCAAGTCGCGACTTTCACTTCCCAAGCCATACGTCACCCACGAGCCGACACAGGGGAATCCCATTCGGGCGAACCCCGTGTTCATCATGAACAGCGCGGGCGAATGGTTGTTCGATTCGGTATAACCCGAGTGCAAGAACGCCATCTTGTCCACATGCTCGCCCAGGTGCGGAAACAGCTCCGAGACCATTTTCCCGCATTCGCCTCGAGGCGAAAACTTGAACGGCGAGGCCATGATGTTACCGACCTGGTTCTTGAAGAAGCCGGTCGTGTTCTTGAAATGCGGATCGAACTGCTTGAGCGACTTGCCGTTCCATTTCTCCAACGCCGGCTTGTAATCCCAAGTATCCACGTGACTGGGACCGCCGTTGATGAAGATCCAGATGACACGTTTGGCTCGAGCCGGGTAGTGGGCGGGCCGAGGCGCCATGGGGTTGAGCATCCGGTCGGGAAGGCGCGCATCCCCGGCCGTTGCCGGCCGCAACAGTCCCTCTTCGGCCATCAGCGCCGCCAAGGCCACGGAGGCGAATCCGCCGCCGGCCTGACGCAGCCACCGTCGACGCGATAGCCATTTCACCTGCCGGACTTGGTTTTCCATTCCCGCTCGATTGAAATCTTCTGCCATCAGTCGGTTTCTCGCTCGTTGACAACCATTGCGTCGTCGGTGATCGGAAGGAAACCACCGGCGACTCGATGTCGGCCTACTCGATATACAGACACTCGTGCGACGCCAGCAACATTTGGCACCAGTCGACTCGTGCCCGCCGCGCCGCTTCCTTGTCGTTCCTTCCTTCTTCCCGATAGCGCTGGGCCTGGGCCCGCAAAAACTCCACCGCCTTCACCCGCTCGTCGCTGCTCGGCCGGCGCTGGTACGCCAACCGAAAACCGCCGGTTACCACCGTGTCGACGTCTCCGTCGATCCGCCGAGCCAACGCTTCGGCACACGCTCGAGTCAACGGGTGATTCATCAAGAACAGGGCCTGTGGCGCCGTGGTGGTACGACTCCGACGTCCGATACTGACCAGATGCTCGGGCCAGTCGAACAGCATCATCATCGGCACCAGTTTGCTGCGCTTGATGAACAGGTAGATGCTGCGCCGCGGCCGCGTCACATCGAGACTTCCCGGGCCGTACAACGTGCGATCCAGTCTTCCGGAAAGGGCCAGCAGCGAATCGCGAACCGCCTCCGCCTCCAACCGCCGAGCGGGAAAGCGCCACCAGAGCCGGTTTTCCCGATCGACGGACGCTCGCCGCTCATCCCAAGCCGAACTCTGGCGATAGACGGCACTGGTCATGATCAACCGATGAAGCCGCTTCAACTTCCAACCGTGATGGACCAGATCGACGGCAAGGTACTCCAACAACTGCGGATGAGTCGGCCGAGCGCCCTGAAGTCCGAAGTCGTTCGGTGTGCGCACGATCCCTTCGCCGAAATGATGCTGCCACAGCCGATTGACCATTACCCGCGCCAGCAGATTGCCGGCTCCGTACTGGACGTCGGTCATCCACCGGGCCACTCCCGCACGGTCGTGCCGCGTCTTGGCTCCCGGCGGTGCCGGACGTCTCCAGTAATCGACATCCTTGCCGCCGCGCATCAGCACCGGCAAATATCCCGGCTCGGCGACCTCCTTCTTTTGTGCAACATCGCCGCGAATCAGGATGTAGGTCTGGGGATAGAAATGAGGGAACCCGCGAGCATCCGCGTGGTGCTTTTCCGGCTTAAGCCCCTCGCTGGTGACCAACATGGGGATCGGTTTGCCGTCACCGTAGAAATCCATCGTGACTTCCGTACGAATGGCCGTGGAAAAATTGGCCGCCAGCCGGAAGTAATCGGGAATGAATACCGGATCGTACTTGTGATCGTGGCAACGAGCGCATCCCAGGGATAGCCCCAACATGGCACCGCCGATGGTGGAGACCATGTCGTCCAGTTCGTTGTAGCGAGCCGATTCGAACTCCGCCTCCGTCAACTGAGTCGGAAACGCGCAGGCTCCCAGAAATCCGGTAGCCGCCCAAGCCATCGGGTTGTCCGGCGCCAGTTCATCACCGGCCAGTTGCCACCGCACGAACCGGTCATACGGCATGTCTTCGTTGAAGGCGCGAATGAGAAAATCCCGATAGACGTACGCCGTCTTGCGGTCGTAGTCTTGTTCGTAACCATGAGATTCCGCGAATCGCGCCACGTCCATCCAGTGCCGAGCCCACCGTTCGCCGTAGTGGGGCGACCGGAGCAGTTCATCGATCAGTTTCTCATAAGCCAAAGGATCATCGTCGGCGACAAAGGCCTCAACGGCTTCCGCCGTCGGAGGAAGGCCGAGCAAATCGAAGTAGGCCCGGCGAATCAAGGTTCGGCGGTCCGCCTCCGGATTGATGGCCACGCCGGCATCTCGTTGGCGAGCCAGAATGAAGGTGTCGATCGGCGTGCGAATCTGGTCCGGGTTCTCGAGCCGTGGAGGCGCAACCGGTTGCAGCGGGCGAAACGCCCAGTAGTTGCGTTCCGCCTCCGTCAACTGTCTCTTCGGAGGTCCCTTTGCCGGCTGATCCGTCAGCGGTCGATCGTACGGCGCCTCGTTGGCGATCCACTGGCGAAAAGCGGACAGCGCTGCCTCACTCAGCTTCTCGCCGTCCTTGGGCATGTGAGGCTCGGACTCGTGAGCGATCACGGCGTAGAGCTGCGATGATTCGGCGTCCTCTCCCACCATGCCGCTGTCGAACAGCAACTCGCGGGTCGCCAGATTGACGTCGCCGTCGACTCGCTTTCCGCCGTGGCAGCGGAGGCATTGTTTCACCAGAACCGGGCGAATCTGCTCCTTGAAGAGCTTGAGTCCTTCTTGCTGGCGGCGCGCATGCTCGGCAGAGACGCCACCAGCCTTCTGGGATGCCGGCTCTTTCGAATCGGGCTTTGGAGGTTCATCAGCGGGCAGCGGCACTCGAACCGTCAGGACGAAAGCTATCGATAGAACCAGAACAACTCGAGCCGGAACCGGCGGTGGATCGGACGGCATGGCAGATCTTCGAGGCACAGGTGGGAACTCGGGTGGGTGTGGCGACCGAATATCGGCACTATTATATATGAGGCGAAGCCCCCCGGCGATACGTCCGATACCTGACGCGGGCTGCGCCCGCAAGGGTGGAGACCGGGGACCGGGGACTGGAGGCTGGAGGGGTGGAGGGGTGGTGGTGACGACCGAAAGCCGGCGCAGGACGCGCTCACGGCGCGTAGATGTTACGAAAGAAGAATATTAGAGCCTGTAACAAAACCCGCCGTGCCGCTCTCCTGCCACGTACATGTTGCTTGCGGCATGGAGTTTTGTGACAGCCTCTTAGAGCCTGCAACAAGACCCACCGCGCCGATTTCCGGCCTCGGGCGTGTTGCTTGCGGCCTGGAGTTTTGTGACAGCCTGTTATAAGGGACGGTTGGCTTTGAACTGGCTCCGCTATCGACACGCGGCCATTGCCGGCTTGGCCGTGGTCGGCATCGCCGCCTGGGCGGTCGTCCGCTTCGGCCTCGGCTGGTCCCCTCATCTGGCTCACCGCTGGCTGCAGGGGGTCCTCCTTCTCGGAGGAGTCCCTCTGATCGTCGAACTGTCGGTCAAACTGGCTCGCCGTGAATGGGGAGCCGACTTGCTGGCCGGCATTTCCATCGTCGCCTCGGTGCTGCTGGGAGAGTACCTGGCGGGCGCGCTGGTGGTGCTGATGCTCTCCGGCGGAGAAACACTCGAAGCCTACGCTGTCCGCAGCGCCTCGTCCGTACTGGCCGCTCTCTCGCGACGCATGCCCTCCGTAGCTCACCGCAAACGAGACTCGACCATCGAAGATGTCTCCATCGACGAGATCGTGGTCGGCGACGAAATACTCGTGTTTCCTCACGAGTCGTGTCCCGTCGACGGCACCGTGATTGAAGGGCACGGTGTGATGGACGAATCGTACCTGACCGGTGAACCGTTCCTGATCCAAAAGACTCCTGGGGCTTCCGTCTTTTCCGGCGCCATCAACGGAGAATCGGCGCTGACGATCCGAGCCGACAAACTGGCTGGCGACTCCCGCTTCGCTCAGATCATGCACGTGATGCAAGAGTCCCAGCAACGTCGCCCCAGACTGAGGCGAATGGGAGATCAATTCGGAGCCCTCTACACACCGCTCGCGGTCGCCATCGGCCTGATCGCCTGGGGAACGAGCGGCGACCCGATCCGCTTCCTGGCGGTGATGGTGATCGCCACTCCCTGCCCCCTGCTCATCGGAATTCCCGTCGCCATCATCGGCTCGATCTCACTGGCGGCGCGCCGCACCATTGTGATCCGCGACCCGGTCGTGCTGGAACGCGCTCCGACCTGCCGAACGATGATCTTCGACAAAACGGGAACGCTCACGTACGGCGAACCCGAACTGGTCAATCAGATCGTGGATGGCCGGTGGAATGCAGACACTGTCTTGTCACTTGTAGCCAGCATCGAACAGTATTCCAAGCATCCGCTCGCTCGAGCGATTCGCAATGCCGCTCGCCTTCGCCGTCTGGCCGTCCATGAGGCTCGCCAAATCAGCGAACCTCCCGGGCAGGGGCTGACAGGAGAAGTTCGAGGGCATACGATCCGAATCACCAGCCGTAAACAGCTACTGGATCAGCGCTCCGATGTAGCCGGGCAACTTCCCCCACCATCTCCGGGACTCGAATGCATCATCCTGATCGACCAGCAGTATGCGGCTACCTACCAATTCCGCGACCGTCCCCGCCGGGAAGGAGCAAGATTCATCGATCACTTGGGGCCCAAACACCGCGTCGATCGAGTGATCCTGCTGTCGGGCGACCGCGAGTCGGAAGTCCGCTATCTGGCGGATCTGATCGGTGTCCGAGAAGTTCATGCCGAAAAAACTCCCGAACAGAAACTCGACATTGTACGGCGGGAGGCGGCGCGAGCCCCCACGTTGTTCATGGGGGACGGCATCAACGATGCGCCCGCTCTGCTGGCGGCGACCGTGGGAATCGCCTTCGGCCAACACAGCGATGTCACTACGGAAGCGGCCGGCGCCGTCATCATGGATACGACACTGGAAAAAGTCGATGAACTGCTCCATATCAGCGCCCGCATGCGCACGATCTCCCTGCAAACGGCACTCGGAGGAGTCGGCCTGAGTCTCTGCGGCATGGCCTTCGCCGCCGCCGGCTACTTGCCGCCCGTGTACGGCGCCTTGGCCCAGGAACTGATCGATGTGTTCGCCGTGCTGAACGCCCTGCGAGCAGCCTGGCCTCCCCAGACGCTGCGGGACTTTTGAGAGAAACTCGCGCAAAACGAGAATAAGAGGCTGTCACAAAACTCCGTGCCGCAAGCAACACGCCCGAGGCTGGAAAGCGGCGCGGCAGATTTTGTTACAGGCTCTAAAGAACCTCACGCTGGAAGGGGATGTCACGCGGATAAACCGCAACCTGTTTCGGAAACAGAAAGATAGATGACGCCCGAGATGCCAGGAAGGCACGCCGTGGTGGCTGACTGCGCATGCCTGTGGCAGAAGTTTTCGGAAAGCGTGGGATCCCGGCGAAGGCAGCCCCCGTGTGTGTGCCGGGAGCCTTCGTCACCCGTTGATCGCGCGGAACAGAGTATCAGCGGCTTCTGAGGACTCGGCTCGTGCGGACCGATGCGCAGCCGATGGACGGGCCTGCGGCGGTCGCACTGCCCCCCCCAATCGACCGGGTTGAATGGATCTCTCAGGTCGCTATACTCGCTCGCGGTTCGCTGCGGTGGGCGGTTCGAGAATCGTCCGCTCGAGATTCGGTCACCCTCGCTGCTGTTTCAAGCCTGAGCTACTCATTACGGAGGCGTGGGGAGTGGCACGTTCTCCCCTACCGGTCGCGTCAATCGCACTGACTGCGCCGTCTTTGCGCGCTCAGCGAAATCAACGGGGGGTAGCATCTCGGACTGCGCTTTGGCGCGCAGCTTGGACTCCGTTTCCCCACGCTCTGGACCGCTGCGGC
>JALSIV010000081.1 GCA_026989685.1 Pirellulaceae bacterium
CGTAATCGGCCAGCGTGTGACTGTCGTCGCGATCGATTCTCGCCAACAATACGGGCTCAAAGTCGGCCACGTCGCTCGGCTCCCATCATGAGGCATCGGAAGGTGAAGTGGTGGACGATTCCCCCGGATCCCGCTCCTGCTCGGCCTGCTTGCGGAGTTGCCGGTAGAGGTCGGCGACATCTCGAGGATCGAGCCCCCGGTAGAGCCGCTCATTGGCGAGCACGCACGGAGCATGCTCGCACGCGCCCAGACACTCGGCCGCCTCCACCGTGATGGAACCATCCCGAGCCGGTTCGCCCGGCCGCGTTCCGACCAGTTTGCACAATTCCTCCAAAAGCTCGTCGCCGCCTCGCAAAGCGCAACTGATCGACCGGCAGACCCATGCGCGCACGACTCCGTGAGGCTTATCCTGTTTGAAGAAGCCGTAAAACGAGAGCGTGTCCTGGACTTCGGCGGGCGCCAGCTCCAGCAGCTCGGCGATCTGCACGACCACGCTGTGAGGCACCCATCGCCAGCGATGATGGACCAGGTGCAGTGCCGGTAGCACCACGGCTCGCTTGTCAGGATACCGCCGGCACCACTGCTCGATCTGCTGCACCATCTCCGGCGTCAAACGGGAAGACGATTCCGATAGAGTCGTTGGCGCGGTCGTCATCGATCCAACTCCGCAGCAATGATGTTCAAACTTCCCAGGACCGCCACCACGTCGCTGAGTGTATGGCCGCGGATCAAGTGCGGGAACATGGCGAAATGGATGAATGAAGGGGGACGGCAACGAGCCCGATAGGCGACGTCGCTGCCGTCGCCGACGATGTAGAAACCCAGCTCGCCGTTGGGGGCCTCGATGGCGGCATACGTCTCCTCGCAGGGAACATCGAAGCCGTGCCCGTCCATCACCAACTCGAACTGCGTGATCGTTCCCTCGATCGTCGTGTAGACTTCCGGTTTCGGCGGCAGGATCACGCGAGCATCCGGGCCGACCTGAAACGGACCCGCCGGCAGATTCTCGATCGCCTGCTCAACAATCTTCAAGCTCTCCCACATCTCGGCCATCCGCACGGCGTATCGAGCGTAACAGTCGCCGTCGCGAGCGCAACAGACGCGAAACTCGAGATCGGGATAGGCCAGGTAGGGCTGGTCCTTCCGCAAGTCGATCGTGACTCCGCTGGCACGAGCGACCGGGCCGGTGGCGCCGCGGTTGGCGGCTTCCTCCCGACTGAGCACTCCCACGCCTCGAGTCCGATCGACGAAAATCTTGTTGCGGTGGAGCAACCGTTCCATGTCGTGCAACGTGCCCGGACAGTCCTTCAAAAAAGCTCGTATCTTCTCGATGGCATCGGGCGTGATGTCGTGCGATACCCCGCCGACGCGGGTGTAACTGTTGGTGAAGCGGGCCCCGCAGATCGTCTCGAAAATGTCGTAGATCCGCTCCCGCTGCTGAAACGCATAGAGAAAGAAGGTGAAGGCCCCCACGTCGAGCCCGATCGCGCCGACACATAACAGGTGATCGCTGATCCGAGCCAACTCGGCCACGATCGTGCGGATGTAGCGGCAGCGAGGCGTCAACTCGATCCCCAGCAGCTTCTCCACCGCCGCGTGCCAGGCCACGTTGTTGGCCATCGGCGAGATGTAGTTCATTCGGTCGGTGACCGTGACGTACTGGTTGAAATCGAGATGCTCCCCGATCTTCTCGAAGCCGCTGTGCAAATAGCCGATGTCGGGATCGGCGTCGACCACCCGCTCGCCGTCCAGCTTCAACACCAAACGCAGCGTGGTATGCGTGGCCGGGTGCTGAGGGCCGAAGTTGAGCGTCCACAGATACTCGCTCTGGCCCACGGCACGATGCCCCGATTCGACCGGTGTCAGTGGCATGCTCAACTCTCCCCTCGCTCGATCACCGGCAAGTGATGACGCTCGCCTCGCCCCTGCAGCGGATAGTCCTTCCGCAACGGATGACTGGTAAACGCTTCCGGGAGCAAGATGCGACGCAAGTCGGGGTGGCGCCGAAAACGGATGCCGAACAGATCGTAGACCTCGCGCTCCATCCAGTTGGCGCTCTCCCACAACGGCACCAGCGAGTCGACTTCCAGGTCCGGTTCGTTGAGAAACACGCGAAGCCACAACCGCTGATTCGATTCGGTGGAAAAGAGCGAATAGACCAGGCCGAAGCGATCGCGAGCCCCCGGGTACTGCAAGTAGTCGACACAGGTCACGTCGATCAGCATGTCGAAGCCGAACTCGACTTGCAAACGGCGCGCGACCGGCGCGAGCCGCTCCGGGAGAACCACCACGCGGGTATCGCCCCGGAATGTCGACGTCGCGACAACGTCTCCGCTCTCCTCCAGCGCCTCCACGATTTCCGCTATCGTCGCCATACCGATTCCAAGCTAGCCTGTGATGTCCGTCCGTTCGTCTGCTGAAAACATCGTGCGTTTGCGATTCAGGAGCTGCGAGGTGGAGCCCTGAACTGCGCCCCGGATGAGGACGGCAGGATCGGCAACTCCGACAACGCTCGCTTGGGAGGCTCGCGACGCGTAATCTCCGCCTCGGTCCCGACCGTCGTTTCACGATCCGTGATCAGATCCTGCAAGTCGATAATGGCTTGAATCAACTGTTCCGGACGCGGCGGACAACCGGGAATGTACATGTCCACCGGAATGAAACGATCGATCCCCTGCACGACCGCATACGTGTCGAACACGCCCCCGCTCGAACAGCAAGCCCCCATCGAGATGCACCATTTCGGTTCATGCATCTGCTGCCAGATCCGCTGCAACACCGGCATCATCTTCATCACCACTCGGCCGGCCACGATCATCAAGTCGCACTGGCGCGGAGTGAAACGAAAGACCTCGGCACCGAAGCGCGCCAAATCGTGGCGACTCGCCCCCGTCGCCATCAACTCGATCCCGCAGCAAGCCGTCGCGAACGGCATCGGCCAAAGACTGTTCTTGCGGCACCAGCTCGCCAGCGTGTCGAGCCGCGTCATGACCACGTTGTCGGGAAGCTCTACCGCCATCGCAACAACCCCCGACGCCAGACATACACCCAGCCCAGCGCCAACAGCACCAGGAAAAACAACACCTCGCCGAGAATCAAACCACGGTCGACCGCCCAACCCGCCTCGGCGAGTGCGTCGAGCCCCTCCGGATTGGCTCGCGCCACCGCCCACGGATAGAGAAACAACAGCTCGACATCGAACAACAGAAACAGAATGCCGATCAGATGAAAGTGGATGTCGAAGCGACGCCGAGCGTCATGCACCGGGTCCATCCCACTCTCGTAGGGCATCCGCTTGACCGGCGTGCTCCGCCGAGGCCCGATGAAATGCCCCACCGCAATCATTCCCACCGCCATGGCGGCGGCAAACAACATCAATGCGACCAGCGGGATGTAGATCAAGCTCATGATCGGCAGGCATCCTCTCCACCGCATCGGTTCCCCAACGCCACCCGGCCGCAAGTCCAACAACCCCAAACACTTGCGGCCCGACCTGCGACATTGTGAAACTTATCACGAAGTCGGCCCCAAAAAATCCGCCACGCGGGTCCTTCCCTGGTGGGCAGGCTGCTGGCGGTCAACTGCCGTGCATCCTACCTGTCTTCCCCGACCCGGTCAATCGGGAGAGACGCCCGCTACGCCTCCATCGCCACACTGGGCGCCCCGCCGCTTCGATCCGGCTGCGTGGTGATCGTGAAGTCGGGAAGCTGCCACCGTTCGGCCGAAGCGGCACGCCAGTAGGCTCGCCACAAAGGAGGCACGCTCGATTCTTCCAACAAGGCCCCGTCGGGAATCGACGGGTAGATCTCCGCAAAACTCTGGATGGTCATCGGATCGACGCGGCGGAAGATGTGGTGGGGCCGGATCTGCCGAGGCGTTTCCAGTCCGGCGCTGGCCATCAACTCCAAGAATGCCGCGATGGTCTCACGGTGGTAGTTGGCGACACGCTGCGCCTTGTCCTCGACATCGATGGCCAAATAGCGACTCGGGTCCTGCGTGGCAATGCCCACCGGACAGGTGTTGCTGTTGCATCGGCGAGCCTGGATGCAACCCAGAGCCAACATCATGGGCCGGGCGGCGTTGCACAGATCGGCGCCGAGCGCGATCGCGCGAAACAGATCGAAGCCGGTGACGATCTTGCCGCTGGCCACCACCCGAACCTTGTCCCGCAAACCGACGCCTCGCAGCGCGTTGTCCACCAGCCGCAACGCCTCGCGCAGCGGCATACCGACCGAATTGGTCAGCTCCAGCGGCGCTGCGCCCGTTCCCCCTTCCCCGCCATCCACGGTGATGAAATCGGGATAGAGTCCGGTCTGGACCATGGCTTTGCAGATCGAAAGGAACTCGACCGGAAAGCCGACGCACAGCTTGAATCCGACCGGCTTTCCACCGGAAAGCTCGCGCAGGCGTTGGAGGAACTCGAGCAATCCCACGGGAGTAGAAAACGCCGAGTGGGCGGGCGGCGAGATCACGTCCTGTCCCATGGGAACGCCTCGGATCTCGGCGATCTCTTCCGTGATCTTCTCTTTGGGAAGAATGCCGCCGTGTCCCGGCTTGGCGCCTTGAGACAGCTTGACTTCGACCGCCTTCACGATCTCCATCTGCGACTTGTCGCGAAACTGCGACGAGTCGAATCGGCCTTGAGAGTCCCGGCAGCCGAAATAGCCCGTTCCGATCTGCCACATCAGATCACCGCCCCACTTGAGATGATAGGGCGTGATCGATCCTTCCCCGGTGTTGTGGTAGAAGCCGCCGATCTGGGCACCTCGGTTGAGTGCTTCGATGGCGGTGCGGCTGAGCGAGCCGAAACTCATCGCGGAGATATTGAAGTGCGACGCCGCGTACGGCCGGTCGCATTGTTCTCCCCCCAGACGCACTCGCGGCTCGACCTCGGGGATCGGTTGGGGGGCCAACGAATGCTGCATCCACTCGTAGCCGACCGCCTGCACGTCCCGCTGGGTGCCAAAGGATGTCGTATCCGAGCAGCACGATTTGGCTCGCTGATAAATGACCGACCGCAGCTCACGGTTGAATGGCCGGCCATCGATGTCGGATTCCACGAAATACTGCTGGATCTCCGGCCGGATGTGCTCCATCCAATAACGACCGTGCCCGATCACGGGATAGATCCGCAGCAGCGTGTGCTTCTTTTGCAGCACGTCGTGCCACCCGAGCAGCAGCAGCGGCGCGACCACCACCAGCAACCAGGCGCTGGGAGGATAGTAATGCGTCGCCACCAGAATCAGCAGTGGAATGACGATGCTTGAGCCAAAGAAGATCTTGCGTACCATGAGCCAGCCACCTCTGACGATCGAGCCCCCGGCAACTCGAAGGAAGGATACCGGTCAATCATAGTTTACATCGGGCAGCCATGGAAACGGCCGTGCGAGCCGCGCGAAATGAGACGGAAAAACCGATGATGGGGAACGAGACGATTCCACCGGCCTGCTGGCCGCAATGAGGGCTGAAGTATCGGCTGAGCGGAATCGAAGGCTGCTCGCAACCCTGCAAGAGGCAGATTCGCCGCCGAGAGCGAGGGAAACCGGATTGTCGTTGATTTGCTCGCGCAGCCAGTGAATCGCCTCTCGCCGCTGCTACGCTCTGCGCTGGCGTAGACGCTCCTGAAGTTGCGCAACCATCGCATTCAGCCGGAAACGGAGCGGCACCCCGCCGTCGGAAAACAGCACGTCGCACAGCAGGCGGATCGAGATGTCCCGCGCGCTGACGGACGGGTCGGTACAAAAGCGGGGGGCCATCCCTCCTTGTCGAACCGGACGATGACAACACGGATCGTTCCACCAACGATCTTGGACGTTGCGAGGAAGGTCTTGTACTGCCGAGTCACTTCCTTTCCCTGCCAACGGTAGGTGATAGTCTGCCACCCGCCGTTGCTTGCCGCACGCTTCTTGAGGTGAATCGTTTTGAAGCCGTAGATGCGATTGCCGTGGGCGTCGGCCGGTGGGAGGTCGCGTAAAGCGGTCCCAATCGTCCTGCGACACCTGCGTGGAAGAACCAGGAATTTGCCGTTCTCCGATTATCCGCCAGAAGCACTCCGGCGATGACACGGGGATCGTTTACGCTTAGCCATCCTTGGCTCTCCTTGTGCGGCTGGTTCGTGTTTGTAATACTCACCAAACAATCGCGGAGAGCCACACTTTTGTGAAGAGCCATTTCTGTATCTCATGGACCGAGATCCGCTACAGTGCAGTTGCCAAGTGACTTACGAGAAGCGGCAAAGAAGATGGCCGTGCGATCGCCGGACTCCCTACACACTCCGTTGAAGACTTCCAAGACTCGGAATATCATCATGCTCTTGACAGCACTCCGCTTCTCGGTCATCCACCAATGAAAACGGAAGACACCGAACCATTCGATCCTTCACTGCGACAAGGTGATCGAGGGCGGTTTCAATTCACGCTTCGGCAAGTACTCCTTTTCACTGCCGTTATCGCCTCGATCGCGGCCTTTGCTGCCAGGTTTCCGACGATCGTATTGATTGTGCTGTTTGTCACGTGCAGTCTCTGCTTGGTTGCCGTATATCTCGCAGTGACGCTGGCCGAAGGCGTCTTCTGGGACTGGCTCGATTCCAAACTCCGCTCCGATGACGACACACGCGAGGAGACGTGACGCGAAGATGGACAACGACGGGCCGCCGGTATCGGGAGTTCCGCCGAACCTGCCGATTACGAAAGCGCCGCTTCGTCGCCGTTCACCGGTTCCGACGGGGTTGTGCCTCCGCCCCACCTCGCTCGACCACCCTCGCTGCCCGATCGAGGCAGACGGCCGGCTTCCACCAGCGCCTTGCGCAGCAGAAACTCCACCTGCCCGTTGACGCTGCGCAGTTCGTCGTCCGCCCAGCGCCGGAGTGGCTCCCGCACCTCCGGCGAAACCCTCAACAGAAAAGCCTGGCGCTTCGAGGAAGCCACCGGCAATGCCTCGTCAATCGAGTGTGCCCGCGTTGATCACCGCGCATCACGGCCGTGGAACGCCGTCATTCCCGCGTCATTCGGCATCCGCAGGTTTTGCAGCCCGATCGACGGTTACGGAAACCGATTCCACGAGGAAGCCGGCCGTGTCGGTGCGCCTGGCCGTCGAGCGCAAACGGAGGTAACTGACTCCATGGAGGGGTTCGCCATTCAGGAACAAGATCTTCGCTGGACGCTGATCGAGCGTTACGCTGCAACGGTTCGTCTCTAGATTCCATGCGAATGTCAGGGTGTGCCACTTGTTCGGTTCGATTCTGAGGTCCCTTTCGTCGGCCGATACACTCTCCGAAGCGAAGTGGAGGATGAACGTTGCGCCGTGTTCGCCCTGTGGATCGCCGGGATCGAAAAATCGATCGGTCAGCGCGATGGAACCACCTTGGAATCCAGTTAGAACCATCAGACGCATCGACAGTCGGCCGCGGCGCCCCATCGGGAAATTCCATACCGCTCCCTGTCCCGGTTTCCCAGCGGTCTTCCGAACCAGTAGACAGCGACGAGACTTTTGTGTGGGGTGCGTGACGAGCTTCGCGCCGGGTCCGCGGTCTTGCCAGACGTGTTCCAACGGGCCGAATGCCTGAAACACGCACCAGCCGTCGAGACCATCGGAGAAGTCGTCTGACCGAGTGGTTTCACACAACCAATCAGGATGGAACCGGAGTACCACTCTTCGCCCCTTTCCCTGTCCGGTGACGACGAGGACACAGCCGTCCCCGGTCACGGCGGCATCGGGATACGCAGTACCTCGGTCACCGTGGCGCGGCGGCCTCTGATTGCGTTTCGGATCGCGTAGAATCTCGCGAAAACCACGCCACGTACGTCCGTCATCTTCCGAAATCGCGGCGTGCAGTACGTCGCGCCCGCTGTAGGCCGAATACCGCCGGCCGGGCGGTGGAATCCGTTCCCGACAATTGTTCCAAATGAGAACAATGCGGCCGTCGGGCAATCGCAGCAGTCGGGCCGGGGATTCCGACGAGGCGAATCGCGACGGGGCCGCCGAAGACCAGGTGACCCCGTCCTTCGAATACGATTCATAGAGCCTTCCCGAATCGGTGCGGATCAGCATCCACACCTTTCCGTCGTTCAACTCCAGAACGGTCGGCTCGACGGCGCCGATCCGCCCGCCGACCGGCTTGACCGGCGCCGTCAACGCGGCCGGCGATTTCTTCCAACTGCTGCCGCCGTCGTCGGAGAACAGAATACGGACGTGATTCGAACCTGTCGGCTTTTTCGTTCCGTGTTCGGCCACCCACTGGCCGAACGGCAACAGGATGCGGCCGCTGTCCAACTGGATCATGGCACGCAAGGCTCCGACATAACCGGCAAAGATCCGCTTCGGACGCTCCCACTCTTTGCGTCCATGCGTTGTCCTGGCATGCCAGATGTCGTAGAACAGATCCACGCCCGGGCGCCGGTTCCCGACACCTCGGCCGACAAGAAAACAGAGATGCAGCTCGCCCTCCCGATCAAGCATCCCCCGGGCCGTAAACGACGCATGTTGAGGTACGGGAAACTCGACGACCGGCTCTCTCCATGTCCTGCCATGGTCGTGCGAGGCGATCGATGCGCAATGTCTCCCTTCGACGATCCAAAAGATCTTTAGTGTACCGTCCGGCAACCGGATCACCGAAGCTTCGTCTGCCGGGCTGTCCGCGACGATTTCCGGAGCCCACGGATCTCTCCGCCCCCCTTCCATCCGCCGCTCGAACGCGTTCTGTGCGAACTTCATGACCAACCTGCTTCGTGGTATGAGAACCACCCCCTTCCCGGTCGTGTCGGCCCGGAAGTTCTTGCTATCCAGAGTTTTTGTTCCGTCCAACCGAATCGGTTTCACCTCCTCCGGCGACATCGGCGACTTGGTCACTGGTGGAGTTCCGCTACGGGCGATCCGTGGCCCTGAATCGCTGCCTGCCGGCATCAAGAGCAGGAAAACCAATATCAACAAGAGTCCTCGGAGCATCGTTCACCTATTTCTTAGAGCCTGTATCATGACCCGCCGCGTCGGCAATCATCGGCGGCACGTCGGTCGACCGGTCACTCCTGGACTTTGCGGCCCAAGCCATACAGCAGTCCGACGATGGCAAGGACTCCCAGCGGAAGCACAACCGCGACAGGCACGCCCCAGGCGACCGGCACGGTTCCCAGCACCACCGAGAGGATTCCCACGGCCAGAGCGTACGGCAACTGCGTCCAGACGTGAGCCACATGATCGCAACCCGATGCCTGGGATGAGAGGATGGTGGTGTCGGAGATCGGCGAGCAGTGGTCGCCGAAGATCGCACCGGCCAGCACGCCGCCGATCACACTCAGAACGACCGGGTGTTCGCTACCGAGAGTCACCCCCGTGGCCTGTCCGACCTGATAAACCAACGGCACGGCCAGCGGCATCACGATCCCCATCGTCCCCCAACTGGTCCCCGTGGCAAAGGCGATGGCCGACGACAATACGAAAATCACGGTGGGGAACCATGCAAACGGCAGACGATCTTTGAGCAGTCCCGTCAGGTAGGCTCCGGTGTAGAGCCGGTAGCCGGAGTACGGATAGGGATCGGCACGCCATCGAACCCCATCGTCGGATGCCGGTTTCACCTTCGATAGGCGGGCCTCCAATCGAGACAACGACGAGCGAGAAACTCCGGCGCGGCGCAACCAATCGATCGTCTGCCCGGCGGGGACACCCAGTCGGACCAACCCCATCGCCAACTCTTCGGGACTCGCCCCCGATTCCACCAGTGCGGCGACGGCTTGCGATGCGTCACCGGGCGACTGCCGAAGCGACTGCAGGGCCCAGGTCAGGTTTCCGGTCGCCTGCCATGCCCCGACCGCTCGCTGCACGCTAGCCGTGCGCCGCGCCGCGAGCTCGCCGGCATCCTGAGCGGAGGGCTGGTTGCCGGTCATGGTGGAGAGAGCGGAGGCCAGCCAGAGGATCACCAGCGCGGGAGCCATCATCAGTCCGCCGGCCGCGGCGGCTGCCTTGATCTCCCGCGCGTCGAGCAACCCCTGGACTCGCACCATGACCGCCGCCAACACGGCGCCGGCCAAAGCTCCCCACAACAACGAACCGTAGGCGTCGGCTTCGCCGAACACGTCCATCCACGACGGATCCGCGTCGGGGGGGAACGCCCGGCGTCCCGTCTGGTACATGATGGCCAGAATGACGGCGACGGTCACCATGATCGGCACCACGGCGTTGTACCACCGAGCCGGCGTGTGCTCCCCCGGGTCGGTGGGGCCGTGCGCGAGTGACTCACCTGCGTCACTCGCGTCCACGCCCGCCAGAGCATCTTGTTCGGCTCGCCACATCGGTCCGAAATCCCGATTGAGCAACGCGACCAGCGGCACCATGGCGAGCGCCCACAGTACATAAAACCGGTAGGGGATGCTCTGCAAGAACAGCCCCAGCGCCGACCAGTCGACCTCGGCCGGCAGTTTCTCCAGGCCGTCCTGGATATAGCCGATTTCCCCGGCCACCCAGGTCGATACCAAGGCCAGGCCGGAGACGGGTGCGGCCGTGGAGTCGACCAGGTAGGCCAATTTCTCGCGCGAAATCTTCAGGCGATCGGTGAGCGGCCGCAGCGTGTTGCCCAGCAACAGCGTGTTGGCATAGTCGTCGAAGAAGACGAACAACCCCAGAGCCCACGTGGTCAACTGGCCGCCCCGGCGAGACCGAGCCCACGGCGTGAGCAGGTCCACCAACCCCCGCATCCCGGCAGCTCGGCTGATGATTCCCACCATCACCCCCATCAACGTCGTGAAAGCGAAGACGTGCAACTTGTCTTCATCGGCCAGGGCCGGCCACAGGTGTTCGCTGAGCGTCCCGGCGATGGCGGAGAAGGGATCCCCGTGCGACAGAACCAACCCGCCGGCGAAAATGCCGACCAGCAGCGAGAGGACGACCCGTTTCGTGGCGATCGCCAGCACGATCGCCACCAGCGGCGGCAGCAGACTGAGCCAGCCATAAGGATGTTCGGCCATGGAACAGTGGGAGCGCGAGGGCTAAGGGCAAGGATCCAAATCCGGTGCAGCCCCACTGTATAGCCTTGTCACGGCTCGACCAATCCGGCCGGCGCAGGGATCCCCAGACCGATGGCGACTCCCTTGCCGCTCGGCGAATCGACCATCACCTGACCGCCGTGCTGCCGTACGATGGCCCAGACCTTGGAAAGGCCCAGCCCCAGTCCCCTCCCGGCTTCACGCCCGGAAAAGAAGGGATCGAACAAGTGAACTTGCGCTTGGGGACTCAGACCGGGACCGGTATCCGACACCGTCAACCAGTGAAACCGCTGATCCTGGGAAAAGGCGAGCGTCACCGTCCCCCCCTGCCCCACCGCCTCCAAAGCATTCTGCACGACGGCTCGCAGGGCGGTCTCGAGTTGGACCCGATCGGCTAGCAACTCCACCGTCATCTCACCATCGGCCACGCAAAGCTCGGTCTGCTGCTGATTTGCCTGTTGAGCAAACTCCTTTTGCACCGTCGCCAACAATTCACCGACGGGAAACCGCGAGCGCGTCGGCTGAGGCGGTTTGGCGAACAACATCATATCGGCGATCATTTCGAATGCCCGATAGGCTTGCGCTTCGATGGTGGCCAGTTGGCGGCGCCGTTCGGGATGCGTCTCCTCGCGCAACAACGTCTGCGCTCGCGAGGAGATGTTGGCCAGGGGATTGTTGATTTCGTGGCTGGCTCCGTAAGCCAATTCCGCCATCGCCGAAAGCTTCTCTTCCTGCAAACGTCGTTCGAACGACGTCTCCAACTCATCGAGCCGTTTCAACTTGCCGGCCAGCAATATCAGGCATCGCCCCGGCACATCACTACCGCCACCCCACGCGGCAGCCCAAGGTGACACGAATGTGTCTGAATGTTCGACTTCCTGCTGCCACAACTGGCTCGACTGTTCGACATCCGCGCGAACCGTCCGGCCACCTTCCAGCGAATCGAGAGCGGACACGCCTGCGTTGCGAATCTCGCGATGAGCGGCCGACACCGCCGAAAGGACAGGGCAGCGGCCCCGCCCCTGACGAGCGGCTGTGATCGACTCGGCCAACCAGCTCGGCAGCGGCGTGCGACCTCGAGCCAAATCGGTTTGCCGCACGGTCGGGCCGCAACTGGAAAACCAGCTCGCCGACTCGATCGCCGCCCCCACCCAGTACGCTCGTTGCACGACCGTCTCGTCGGACGCACCGGCCGCAGCGACCAGTCGAGCCGCCAGTGCGGCGGTGCCCAGCGACCGGCGGATCAGGTCGGGCCAGCGCTTCGAGCAGGAAGGCTGCGCCGGCTCGCGCCCCGGAGCGACGACCAACCACGATGACAGTCGCTCGGCGACGTGTCGTCCGGCCTCCGCCAACGACCAGTCGGAAGCCTCATCGGGCAACTGGCACGAAATCCACAACAGCAAAGGCGGATCCAACATCAGCCACTCGGTCAGGCGAGCCGGATCGGAATGGAGCAACAGTTCATACAATCCCAGTGCCGTGTGATTGGCCAGCGGCAGCCGCCACACCTGGTCGTCGACCGATAGTGAGGGAAAGACGTACATTCGCGATGAGCCCCGAAGACCATGTTCGATTCGGCAAAGCCATGGTAACCCGAGGCCGCAACAAGGGGAACTCCCAACGAGCGGCGCGCAAGCAAAGACCCGGCCGCACGGCGGCGGCCGGGCCCAAATGCTGTTTCTGGTCGGCCAACACGCATCAGCCGGCGAAAGCCGCTTCGATGCCGAGCAGCCCGTAGGCCCGCTCGAGAACATGGTCGACCTGGAACGGCTTCTGCATGAAGTCGTCGGCTCCTGCATCTCGGAGCTCCTGCACCTTGTCGCGTTCGACCATCCCCGAAATGCAGATGATCTTTACGGACTCGAGTGTGGGATCGCTGCGGACTCGCTGGCAAACCTCCTTGCCGTTGATGTCGGGGAGCATCACATCGAGCACGACCAGGTCGGGGCGGAATTCCTTGACCAGCATTCCGGCATCGAAACCGTTGTTGGCCGTCTTGATTTCGAATCGACCATCCCGATCAAAGACATCGACGAGCAAATCGACCAGACCTTGGTCGTCGTCCACGATCAACACTTTCCGCTTTCCGTCTTCCAGAGCATCGGTGGGAATACCGTTGTCCTTCATGAAGGAAAACAGGTGTTCGCGCGGAATGCGGCGGAACCGGCTTCCGGGAACGCGGAAGCCCTTGAGTGTGCCGTTGTCGAAGCAACGAATGATCGTTTGCTGGCTCACCTTGCAGATCTTGGCGGCTTCGCCAGTCGTAAAAACGGTCTTAGAAGACAAAGATGACACGGGTTTCCCTCCTGCGTGATTCGGATCAGCCGCTTACTTGCAAACCTTGACGTTCCTTGCCAACTCGCTTCTTCGAGCCCACAACAAAACCCGCCGCTGCCCTGCCCACCGGGGGCACGTGGCTTGCGGCATGACGTTGTATTGCAGCCTCTTAAGACAGACTGGACACCACTGCGGTTCGGCTGATCTCGACTCCGTCGCAAATCCCGCAGCGTCCTGCCGTGTCTGCCGAGCTTCCTTCGGTCTCGGCCAAAACCCAGTAACCGTGAACTCACCGGATTACCAAGCTTCACTGCCGAACGAATTATACCCATCCCCCGCAACCAGTCAAGATTGATTTATTTGACGCAAGCCCTTGGCAATTAGAAGCTTATGCAAAAACGCCAGTCGGTCGTTTTCACTATTTCACCCTGCCTGCCCGAAGTTCGCCGCCTCGCCGATCGGCCGTTGCCAACGTTCTACTTCGCCCAGCCGCATACCAGTGCCGCCGCATCGAATCGCGATTGTCGACCAGACACTCCACCCTCAAATCGTAATCGCACTCGTAATCGTACTCGTGCTCCTACTCTTACTCGAAAAGAACACCGCGATCGCCGAACCGCTGTTCGATCATGATCGACGGGATGTTAACCGCCTGTGGATGGAGTATTTCGGTCCTTCCTTCGGTTTTGCCGTCGCTCGTGAGGAAGCCGCGGCAGACAACACGGGAAGCATCGAGTACGAGTACCGCGAGGCTGAGTACGATTACGAGAGTAAGGCGTGCAGCGGTCGTGGAGGAGCGGCTGTTTCACGTTGGTGGCCGATTCGCGCGACTTCGCCCCCGGCCCACCAACAAACCCTGGCGTGCGCCCCTCCCAGCACACCATCACGTTCTACGCTTCGCGAGGAGATCCGCCCTTGAGATGTGCCAACAACAGCGCAATGTCGGCTGGCGTGATGCCGCTGATTCGACTGGCCTGAGCCAGGTTGCCGGGGCGGATGCGCTGCAGTTTCTCCTTGGCCTCCACACGCAACTGGCGAATCCCCGCGTAGTCGAAATCCAACGGGATGCGTTTGTCGGCCAGACGCTGCTGACGCTCGACCTCCGCCTGCTGGCGCTCGATGTAGCCGGCGTACTTGATGTCGTGCCGGACTTGCCGGGCGATTTCGTCGGGAGTGGCCTCCAGTTCCGGCGCCAACCGTACCACGTCTTCCCACTCCACTTCGGTGCGGCGCAGCCAGTCGCAAAGCGGCCGCCCATCGACGCGGAGCGACTCGAGACGTTGGCGGAGGCCAGACACCTGCGCTACCTTTTGCTCGAGACGTTTCCAACGCTCCGAGCCCACAATACCGGCCCGATAGCCGATCGGAGTCAACCGCCGGTCGGCGTTGTCATGGCGAAGCAACAAGCGGAACTCGGCCCGGCTGGTGAACATGCGGTACGGCTCATCGACGCCGCAGGTGACGAGGTCATCCACGAGCACGCCCAAGTAGGCTTGGTCGCGAGTCAGCACGAACGGTGGACGTCCCGCCAGCTTGAGTGCCGCGTTGGCTCCGGCCCAAAGTCCCTGACCGGCCGCTTCTTCGTATCCGGTGGTGCCGTTGAGCTGCCCGGCGAAATAGAGTCCCTCGACCATCTTGGTTTCCAGGGTCGGCCAAAGCTGGTCGGGCGGAGCATAGTCGTATTCGACCGCATACCCGTACCTCATGATTTGCGCTCGTTCCAAGCCCGGGATCAGAGCGAACAGCCGGTCCTGGACGTCGCGAGGCAGGCTGGTGGAGATGCCGTTGACGTAGTACTCGCAAGTGCGCCTTCCCTCGGGTTCGAGAAAGAGTTGATGCTGCGACTTGTCCGCGAACCGCACGACCTTGTCTTCGATCGACGGGCAATAACGGGGCCCGCGCGAATCGATTTGCCCGGAATACATGGGAGCCCGGTGCAGATTGGCTCGAATCAAATCGTGGACACGCGGGTTGGTGTGAGTCATCCAGCAGGGAAGTTGCCGGCACTCGAGACGGCCGGTCAGAAATGAAAAGGGAACGGGATCCTCGTCCCCCGGCTGGCATTCCAGTTTTTCGAAATCGATCGTGTTTCCGTGAAGCCGCGGCGGCGTTCCCGTCTTGAATCGGGCCAACCGGAACCCGAGTCGCCGGAGAGCCTCGCTGATCCCGCTGCTGGTGCCCTCGCCCGCGCGGCCTCCGGCCACACGAGTTTCGCCGGTATGCATGACGGCCTGCAGAAACGTGCCGGTGGTGAGTACGACGGCCCCGGCCCGATACTCGGCGCCGCCGGCGACCCGAACCCCGGCAATCCGCCGCGCCCGGCCGGCCGTCTCGACGAGCAAGTCCGTGACCACTTCTTGCCGCAAGGCCACTCCCGGCTGCTGTTCGAGCAGGTGCCGCACTTCCCATTGATAGGCTCGCTTGTCCGCTTGGGCTCTGGGACTGTGCATGGCCGGTCCCTTGCGACGATTGAGCAGCCGAAACTGGATCCCCGTCGCGTCGATGGCCCGCCCCATCAATCCATCCAAGGCATCGATTTCCCGTACGATCTGCCCCTTGGCCACGCCACCGATCGCCGGATTGCAACTCATGGCGGCAATGGTGTCGAGACTGGTGGTCAGCAGAGCCACATCCGCACCGGCGCGGGCGGCCGCGGCAGCCGCTTCGACCCCGGCATGGCCGCCCCCCACGACAATCACATCGTGCTCGTAGACGCTCGCTCCACTCATTCCCAATCCATTCCTCCTAATTGGCACCCCAGTGCCCGCCGCGGAGAATTCCGGTTGCAACGACGGTACCGATAGTACATCACAATCGGGCCGATCGAGGGAGACGGGAAGCCGACGTTCCCTGCAAAACGAGCTGCGTCGGGCGGGTTTTCGAACCTATCTTTCCAGGAAGACCATTCTATCGGCAGGTACGTGTGGCCGTGAGCGGGAGTCGGGGACGGACAAATCCAGGTCAGACGAGATCGGGCGAGATCATGCGGCGCCGGAATCGAGCGGGTTTTACCATTGTCGAGTTGATGATCGTGATCGTGGCGATGACGATCCTGGCCGGGATTCTGGTGCCTCAAGTGGAACAATCGCTGCAAGATGCCAACAGCAGCGCCATGCTCACGAACCTGTACGAACTGACCAATGCCATCGAGCGGTACAAAATGGACCACAACGGGCGGGCGCCCGACGTCGTCAATGCCACACTCCCGCAGCTCGTCCAGTCGACCGACATCGATGGCAATATCGGCCAAGGATCCGGCTACCCCTACGGCCCCTATATCCTGGGCAAGATCCCCCAAAACCCAATGAACGGCTCGGCTCGAGTCAAGGAGATCTTGGTGGCTCCTCCCACCAACGCCCAAAATGAAATCGGGTGGCTCTACTATCCACTCACCGGCCAGGTGTGGGCCGGCGAAAAGAAGCAATAGACGGCCGACTCACAGGTCGATGATCGCCGCCTGGCGACTCTGCGAATCGAACCAAGCCATCGTGGGCCGCCCATACGTCCAGCCGCTCACTTCCCCCGGGTTCAAGTACAGGCGCCCGCTTTGGTCGTGATGAATGAGCGGCTTGTGCGTGTGAGCGAACACGACGATGTCGGCTTCTCCTACGTCGCGCCGGAGCAACTCCTTTTGGTGCGTGAGCAGAACTCGAGTACCATCGGGGAGCACGGTCCCCAACGGCGGCTCGCCAATGGTCCCGACGACCTCCATGCCACCGTAAATCCCCACCTTGTTCCCTTCGTTATCGCCAAAACAACCGACCAGCGGCATCTCCAACTTCCGCAATGGTGGAATGGCAAACGTCGATACCAGGTCGCCGGCGAACAGCGCCCAGTCGAAACGCCGATCGTTGCATATCTCGACGACGCGACGAATGTGCCCCAAATGATCGTGCGTGTCCGCGAACACCCCGACTCGCATGGCAGCCTGCTCCCGCTCTAATCTCGATAATTGGGTAATGTCTTGGCTCGAGCCACTTCGAACACCAGTGAGGTTTCCACGTGAGCCACGTCGCCTCGCGCCGTCAAGGTCTGCAGAAGATCCCGCAGATGGGAGACGTCGCGGACGGCCACGTGAACCAACAGATCCTGAGCCCCCGTCAACAGGTACACACTGACGACTTCTCGAAGTTGCAGCAACTCCCGCTCGAGTTGCTCGAAGGAAATGCGGGCATGCTGCCCCAGTCGGATCGCCACCATGGCTTGCAGGCCGATCCCCAGCACCCGCGGATCGACCTCCGTACGGTAGCCGCGAATGGCTCCCGAGCGGACCAGGCGGCGAACACGCTCCAAACAGGTCGACGGCGCAATGCCGACTCGAGCCGCCAAATCCTTGTTGGCGATTCGAGCCTCTTCCTGCAAGACCCGCAGCAGGGCGAAGTCGATTCGGTCCAATGGCATATGAACTCTCCCAAGTCAGCATTGATTCGGCCGGACACCACATTCTAAGAATATTATTCACGCGCCGCAGATCAATTGCGAATCCGGCAGTACGATATCAGTGCCAGGCCGTATCAATGCCAGATCCATCTTGTCTGTTCCAAACGGGAGGAGCCACTCATGACGCCCCAATTCTCTACCCAGCTCGATCGCTCGGTCGCCGACCTGTTCACCGCGGTCGGCTTGCTGGAGTCCCCGACCGATCCGCCCGCTCACCTTTCGCTGTTCATCGAGCAGGCCGACCGGATTCTGGCACAAGCGCGAGAAGAGGTCCGGGAGGGTCACAAGACCGAGGCACAATTGCTGCAGTTTCAGCAGTTGCTGGTCGACGTGGCGGCTCGAGTCTTGTCGCACCCGATCGTGGCCAGCAACCTGTATTTGAAACGGTTTGCCGAGGGCGTGACCGCATCGCAGGCTCGGCACGAATGCCAGCAGTTTTCGGTATTCGCGCTGCAGTTCGATGTAGCGCAAGCCAAGCTCGTGGCCAACGCTCCCACTCTGGAAGCGTACCAAGAGCGTCTGCGAGTGCTGCTCAATGAAAAGGGCATTCCCTACCGGGACGGATTCGAGGGCGAGTTGACGGGGCAATGGTCGGAAGCCACGGTCCACTTCACCTGGATGCGCAATATGGCTCGCGGACTCGGCCTGGCGTTCGAAGACATCGGCAAGATCTGGATCGGCAAGGGAGGAACCCAAGCGTTCGTGCAGGCCACCTTCGACCTGTATGCCAGCACGGCCGCCGGCGCTGCTTTCGCCATCGAGAACTGGGCGGCCAACAGCCTGTGGAAACCGTGGATTGCCGGGATGGAGAAACTCAATGCCACACGCAAACCACCGGTCGATCTGGGCTATCTGCTCTACCACGACAAGGAAGAGGAACATCATTCGCAAGCCACACTCGATGAGCTGTACGAGGATTTCTGCGAAGAGTGGTTCGACACCGAGAAATTCCTTTCTGCCGCCGAACAGATGCTGACTCGGGGCGTCCAGGCCTACTACGAATCGCAACTCGAGTCACTCCCCGACAAAGACGAGACTTGGCCGCTGGACGCCACCGAGCCTCGACGGTTCGACCCGGCCTCGCTTCCTCGCATCAGTGCGAATTAGACCGTCGGGCGAACCGAGCAGCCGTCAGCCGACTCGCCGGCCGGCCCGCCATTGGCTGACCGCGTACAAGGGAACCCCGATGACCAGCGGCACCAAGCCGATGGCGGAGATGCCCTGCGCGTAAAGGATGCTCGAATAGAGCATGTACGCGCACATCAGGCAGAACACGAGGGGCGTGAGCGGAAACAGGGGGACGCGGAAAGGCCGGGGCGTATGGGGGTCCTTCCAGCGGAGCACGAAGAAGGCGATGCCGGTCGACAGGAAGAAGCCCCAAAACACGGGTGCCGTCCCCGCCACCAGCGTTTCGAACCCGCCGAAGTACTGGTCCCAGGGAAGGCCGTCGACACCGACGAGCCGCACGCCGGCGTCCACCAGATCGCGACCGGACTGGCTGCCCACAATCAGAATCATGGCGCTGGAGACGAGTGCCTGAGCGGTCAACGATCTAGTGGGTGTCCGTAGTCGGTGATTCCACCGCCCCAACCAGGCGAACAGCGCATGGTCTTCTCCGAGTCTGGCGTAGACGCGCGCACCGGTCAGAATCATGCCGTTGATGGCGCCCGCCGCCGAGATCATCACCAAGACGCTCATGGCTACCTTGCCGCTGATCCCGGTCGCTCGCTGAAGCAGATCCGCGGCCGGAGCCGACGACTGCTTGAGTCCTGCGAATCCGAGCCCGCCGAGGTAAGCCAGATTCACCAGCAGATAGAGTGCGGTAATCGATCCCAACCCCACCCACAGAGCCCTGGGAATGTTGCGACTGGGATGATGAACTTCCGCGGCCACAAAGGCGCTGTCGTTCCAGCCGCCGAACGCCAGCAGCACGAACACCATTGCCAGCCCGATGGCCGGTGACGCCGACGTCTCCGACGCAGTGGACGTGGCCGACGGGCTTGCGTCGGCAGTTGCCCCTTGCAACACCAGAAACAGACCGGCTGCGATAATGGCCAGCAAGCCGGCGACCTTGGCCAGGGTCAGCACATTTTGCGTCCATTTCCCGCTGGCCACGCCGAGCAGATTGACGGCGGTGAGCACCATGACGACTGCAATGGCCGTGGCCAACGATCCGGCATTTCCGAGCGGATAGATCTTGTCCGCGTAGTCGGCGAATACGTAGGCCATTTGAGCGATGCTGGCAGTCAGAATCACGGCGAGCTGCGCCCAACCGAACAAGAAGCCGACCGGACGACCGAACGCCGCGGTCAAGTAGTGGTAATCTCCGCCCGAATGCGGATAGGCGGTCGCCAGTTCCGCATAGCAGCAGGCGCCGATGAGGGACAGGATGCCACCGGCCACCCACAGCGTCATCCCCAGTCCGGGCGAACCGGCACTGGAGAAGATCGATGGCGGAACCTTGAAGATGGACGTTCCCACGACAATGCCGACGATGATGGCCACGGCATCGGAAAGGTGAAGCGAGGGACGAAGCGATGCCGATCCCCTAGCCGAACTGTCGGTGGTCGAAGACAACGGTCAAGTACCCTGTCCGCAAGGCTGGAGGCGATTCAAACCTTAGAGCCTGTAACAGTCTAGCCGAATGAAGTAGCCCCGCCGATTGCCGAGTCGTAAGTGCAACTGCCAACTACGCTTGGGACATTCCCTATCCATCACGCTTACCGCAGACGCACGATTTCCATAACCACAGCCGGCAGTTGCTCTTACGACATGCCAACTCCAGACGGCTAAACAGTTACCAAAACCCAATGGACCCCGGCCACCACAAAGAGGGCAGCCGAGGTCCATATGGGGGTGGTGTGGGTGCGCTTGTTATTTCCTTTGGCGACTAGCCACCTCGCTTGCGTCGCCCTCCTTCGCCGCCTCGTCCGGGAGGACCACCTCGCCCGAACCGTCGCATCTGGATATCGACCTTCTTGCCCTTGAGTTTCTCCAGCGTCTCCTTTTGTTCGCTGGTGAGGATTCCCAGCACGGCTTCCTCGGTTTCCTTTTGCAATGCGCTGAACTTTTCCCGGATACCTTCGCGATTTCCGCCCCGCATCGACTGCATCAATTCGCCCATCTTCTGCCGGCTCTGCTGAAACGCCTCGGTGATCTTGGCGACCTGCTGCTGGCTCAATTTGAGCTTCGACTGCACTTCACTATTCAGCAGGGCCCGAACACCCATCAGTTGGATACGGATCTGCTGCAATCGTTCCCACTGCTGAGGCAGAAGGATCTCCTTGATCTTGGCCTCCATCTCCTTCGCCCGCTTCTCCCCTTCGGCCCGCATCTTCTCGAACGCCGCGCGCCGCTCCTCGGCCGACATTTCTCGGAACCGCGAGAAGTCCGGACGATTTCTCCGCATCGATTCGCCCAGTTTCTTGAGCTCTTCAATCTGCGGCTCCAGCAAGTCGAGCTCTTCCCGAACCTTGTCGTTGCGCAGCAGGCTATCGATGCCGACGCCCCGACCGGCGCCGCCGAAAAAACTTCCCCCGCCGCGAAAACCTCGCCGCCCACCCTTGCCTCGTTCGGGCGGCTGAGCTTGAACGGCCACCGCCGCCACCAGTACCAACACCGCTGCCCAGAGAATGGAACGTCGCATCAGTGACTACTCCTCACACAAAAGAAAAACAGTATACAATTGTCACGATCAGGCGGGATCATTGGGGCGAGCTTCACACGGGGTGGGGTCGGCTTAGAGGCTGTCACAAAACTCCATGCCGCAAGCAACACGCCCGAGGCCGGGAAGCGGCGCGGTTTGTTACAGGCTCTTAAACTACCGCTCGGTCCGGAAGGAACCGATCGTTTGTCTCTGTCTCGTCCACTGTAACCCCGAGTCAGGTCGCGGGTGTCGGGGAAAGTCCAAAATGGCGGGACCGTTCTCCCGTGAGGCCGGTTCGATGCGGCCCGTTGGGTTTGGGCCGCGTCTGTGGTTATACTGGATCGGTCGCCGAAGGTGGCGATCCCGCCGCGATGGCGAGTCTTCCGCGGTGCCCGACTCGCCGTCTCACCCTCCCTTGGTGCCGCGTATGGGTGGTGGCCATGAATCGTCGCACCATGCTGAAATGGGCGAGTTCACTGCTGGCTCTCTTCAGCGGCATCCTGGTCGCGGTCCCCGGCTGCAGCTTTGTGCTGGCAGTGCTGCGTCGGCGGGGAGGCCAGGACGCCCTCGTCCAGCGAGTCTTGCGGTTGGAGGATCTGCCGCCGGGCGAACCGGTGGAAGTCCCGATCGTCGGTCGGAAACGGGATGCCTGGACGGTCTATGACCAGCAGACGATCGGTCGCGTGTGGCTGGTGCGTCGCAGCAAGGCCGACGTGCCGCCGGAAAAATCCAAAGTCGACGCCTATTCGGCGATCTGTCCTCACTTGGCATGCATCGTGGGACTCGATCAAGAAGATCGACGCTTTCGCTGCCCTTGCCACGAGGCGGCGTTCGACTTGTCTGGACGCCGCGTCCCGGCATCCGAACTGGGGCACCCCAATCCGTCCCCCCGCGATCTCGATCCGCTCAAGTGCGCAGTCGTCCACGATGCCGACGAGGACGCTTGGTGGGTGGAAGTGACCTACCAGCGTTTCCGAGCCGGTGCGCGACGGCGCATTCCCGAATCGGTCTGAAGGTACAACCGCACTCTCAACTGGGAGCCCACTCGTGCTTGAAAAACTCCGCGAGAGCCTGGAGCGGCGCATTGCCTATCGCCAATGGTGGAATGCCTACCGGCAGCGCACCGTGCCCGGCGGCGCGGCTTGGACTCGAGCATCCGCCAGTTGCCTGCTGTGGACGTTGGTCGTGCTGGTGGTAACCGGCGTGTTCCTGATGAGCAGTTACAGCCCTTCGATGACCGATTCCTGGGCCAGCGTCCACTATATCGAACAGAGCTGGGCGGGATCGCTGCTGCGAGGCATCCACTACTTCGCCGCTCAGTTCCTGATCGTCCTGTTCTTTCTGCACATGATGCGTGTGCTGATCGTGGGCGGTTATCGGGCTCCGCGCGAGTTGATCTGGATCACCGGTCTGCTGCTGGTGCCGCTCGTGCTGGCGTGGGCCATCACCGGCAATCCGCTGTCGGGCTCGCAGAAGGGCATGTCTCAAATCGAAGTGGAAGGACACATCATTGCTTCCACACCGCTACTGGGACGTACCATCCAAACGATCCTGATCGGCGGAGACCGGGTCGGCAACCTCACCTTGACTCATCTCTACACTCTCCATGTCTTCATCCTGCCGCTCTTGGTGGGCGTCCTGCTGTTTCTGCACATTTCACAGATCTACCGCCACGGATTACTGGGGCCGGAAAACAGCGATGAATCCGAAGCCGTGCCCTATTGGCCGGACCAGACGGTCCGCAACATGATCGTCCTGGCGGTCGTGATGATCGGAATCGCTCTGGCGGCTCGCTGGCTGAAAGCACCTCGAGACGTTCCCGCCAGCCCCGAACTTCCGGGGATGCCGCGACCCGAATGGTATTTTCTTTCCCTGTTCGAACTGCGCCGCTATTTCTCAGGCGAGTGGGAATTCATCGCCACACTGGTGATCCCGCTCCTGATCCTGGGGCTGTTGCTGGTGATGCCGCTGTTGGACCGCTGGCTCACTCACCGCATCAGCGTCTTTTTGCGGTCGGGAATCGTGGTGGTCGGCTTGGTCGCCTGGGGGGGATTGACGGCCATGCCGATCTGGCGCGATCGCCACGACGAACAGTACCAGCAGACGCATCGAAAACTCGAGGTGTTGGGAGAACGCGCCTGGGTGCTCGCCGATCGCTATGGCGTTCCGCCGGAAGGAGCGGCCGCATTGCTGGCTCGCGACCCCAAGACCCAAGGGCCCGTGCTGTTCAAGCTCTACTGCGGGAGCTGCCATCCTCATGCCGAACCCGACGGAACGGGCATCATGCCCACCGAGCCCACGGCTCCCAATCTGTATGGTATCGGGACGCCCGACTGGATCGCCGGCTTCCTCGATCCGGAACGAATCACCGGACCGCACTACTTCGGCAACACGGCCAAAGCGGACGGCGAGATGGTCGGCACCGTCCAAGAGTGGTTCGAGAACGCCGAATCGGACGACGATCGAGCTCGCATCCGCAAACAGCTCCAAGAAATCGCGCTCCTGCTGGCTCACGAAGCGAACAAGGCGCCGCAGACGGTGGATGACAAGTTGTTGGCTCGAGCCAAACAGGCGATGGTCGACGAATTCGCCTGTACCGACTGCCATCGATTCGGCGAAGAAGGCGAATTGGGTTCGGCCCCCGACCTGACCGGATACGCCTCGCGGTCCTGGCTGATCGAGATGATCCGCAACCCGAACGCCGAGCGGTTTTATCCCGACGACGCCAACGATCGCATGCCGGCGTTCGCCCCTCATGAATTCGGTTCCGCTCAGAACCAGTTGACTCGCCGCCAAATCGAACTCATCGTAGACTGGCTGCGGCAAGAGTGGTACGAGCCGGCTCCGGAAAGCGCCGAATCGCAGTAGCCATCTGCGGCCGTAGCCATCGTTTGCACACTATCGGTAACAGGAAAAGCGGATGCCGACACTGGGTTTCTTGATCGACAACCGCAAGTGCATCGGTTGTCATGCGTGTACGATCGCCTGCAAGAGCGAGCATCAGGTCCCGCTGGGAGTGGACCGGACATGGGTGAAATACGTTGAAAAAGGCGAGTTCCCGCACAACCGCCGCCTGTTCACCGTGATGAGGTGCAATCACTGCGACCAGGCTCCCTGCGTCACCATCTGTCCCGTGGCGTCTCTCTACCGGCGCGACGACGGCGTGGTCGATTTCCACTCCGATCGATGCATCGGGTGCAAAGCCTGCATGCAGGCGTGCCCCTACGACGCCCTCCACATCGACCCGCTTTCCGGAACGGCGGCCAAGTGCAACTTCTGCACGCACCGTCTGGAAGCCGGGCTCGAGCCGAGTTGCGTGGTCGTCTGCCCCGAACAAGCGATCGTCTGCGGCGATCTGGATGAGGCCGAGAGTTCCTTGAGCAGACTCATCGAACGTCACCCGGTGCAGGTGCGCAAGCCGGAAAAGGGGACTCGCCCCAAGCTGTTCTACATCGACGCCGACGAAGCGGCGTTGATTCCCGGCCGAGCGCTGCGTGCCGCACATACCATGTGGAGCCGCTTCGCGCCGCCGGCCGACACGGCGGAGCAGCCGCCACCGCCTTCCAACAACATCTCGGGTGCTCGAGCCGCTCCGACCGGTGTGACTCGACCTCAGCGCGTCTATGACGTGCGTCCTCGCTCGGTCGCCTGGGGATGGCCCGTGGTGGCCTACACCTGGACCAAGTCGATCGCCGCAGGAAGCGTACTGGCGGTGGCCGCGGCCCGCTGGCTGGCCAATCCGTTCCAGGCCGAGCGAATCGCGCCGGCCATGAGTGTCGTGGCGATGCTGTTCCTGCTGGTGACCACCGCGCTCCTCATCGGCGACCTCAAGCAGCCCCGGCGGTTTCTCTACGTGCTGCTGCGTCCGCAATGGAAGTCGTGGCTGGTGCGCGGGGCCTATTTTCTCACAGCCTTCGGCGCAGTCACCACGTTTTGGACCGTCGCCGTGTGGTCCGGGCGAGCCGGTCCGGCATGGTGGCTGTCCTGGTTGGCGACCGCCCTGGCGGTCCCGACCGCTGTCTATACCGCCTTCCTGTTCGCCCAAGCCAAGGGACGCGACTTCTGGCAAAGCCCGCTCCTGGGCGTGCATTTTCTCGTTCACGCACTGTTGGCCGCCGGAGCTCTCTGGGTCCTGATCGGCGCAGCACATCCCCAAGTCAGCCTCCGTCCACCCACGCAGTGGACCATCACCCTGCTCGCGTTCAGCCTGGCGACAGTGGTGATGGAACTCCTGACGATCCACCCGACGCAAGACGCCAAAGCGGCCCTGAAGCGGATCGTCGGCAGGCCGTACGGCATCTGGTTCTGGGGAGTCGGTGTGGGAATCGGCCATTTGCTGCCGCTGGTGCTGCTCGCCGGCTCGGCGCCCCTGCTCGCCCCCCTCGCGGCGCTGGCCGTTCTGGTCGGCTTGCTGGCTCTGGAAGGCGTGTGGGTGATCGCACCGCAACAGATTCCCCTCAGTTGATAGCATCAACCGGCCGCGTCGCATGGGAGATCGGCCGACAACACTCCGATCAAAGCGGATCAAACCTATGACAAGCTGGATCGAACGACTGGCCGTGCAACTGAAAGTCATCCCCGAGCTGCGCCCGCAGTCGACCACGCTTCCGCACCCGAATCTGGCGGCGGCACCACCGGTCGACGAGTGGGAGGACTGGGTCGAACTCGAGCCGGCGAAGTGGCCGGCGCGGCGCGAGCAGCGGCATTACACCCTCGTGCCGACCACCTGCTTCAACTGCGAGTCGGCGTGCGGACTGTTGGCTTACGTCGACCGCCAGACGGGAAAGATCCGCAAGTTCGAAGGCAATCCCCTCCATCCCGCCAGTCGCGGAAAGCTCTGTGCCAAAGGCCCGGCAACGATCAACCAGATCGACGATCCGGACCGGATTCTCCATCCGCTCCGCCGTGTGGGGGCTCGAGGCGAAGGGAAGTGGGAAGAAATCTCATGGACCGACGCGGTGGAGCTGATCGCCGCCCGCATTCGCAACGCCCTGCAAGAGGATCGCCGCAACGAAGTGGTGTATCACGTGGGACGTCCCGGCAATGAGGGTTACGTCGAACGCGTACTGCAAGCGTGGGGAGTCGACGGCCACAACAGCCATACCAACATCTGTTCGGCGGGAGCCCGCTTCGGCTACGCCATCTGGCACGCCTATGATCGCCCCAGTCCCGATCACGCCAACGCCCAGTTCATCCTGTTGCTGTCGGCTCACTTGGAATCGGGCCACTATTTCAATCCTCACGCTCAGCGAATCATCGAAGGAAAACTGAGCGGCGCGAAGCTGGCGGTGATCGATCCGCGACTCTCCAACACGGCCTCGATGGCCGACTACTGGCTGCCGACCCGCCCCGGTACGGAAGCCGTGGCGCTGTTGGCGATGGCCCAAGTGATCCTCCGCGAGCGGCTGTATGACGAGGTATTCCTGCGGCGCTGGGTGAATTGGGACGTCTACCTGCGGCGCGTACACCCCGAACGCCCGGTGGAATTCGAACAGTTCCTGGAAGCCATCACTGCCGAATATGCCAAGTACACTCCCGAATTGGCGGCCGAAGAATGCGGTATCGATGCGGAAACGATCACCGAAGTCGCAAGACAGATCGGCCGCGCCGGCCACCGCTTCGCCGCTCACAACTGGCGCGGCCCCTCCAGCGCTCACCTGGGCGGCTGGCAAGTCGCCCGCTGCCTCCACTTCCTCAGCGTGCTGGTCGGTGCCGTGGGAACCGAAGGAGGTACCAGTCCCAACGCCTGGAGCAAGTTCCGGCCTCAACTGTTCGACCACCCGCCCGCACCGAACGTGTGGAACGAACTCCACTTTCCGCGCGAATACCCCCTGTCGCATTACGAAATGAGCTTTCTGCTGCCCCATTTCCTCAAGGAGGGCCGAGGCAAGATCGACGTCTATTTTACTCGCGTCTTCAATCCCGTCTGGACTTACCCCGATGGGTTTTCCTGGATCGAGATGCTGAGCGACGAAAACCAGATCGGGCTCCACGTCGCACTGACTCCCACCTGGAATGAAACCGCCTTCTTCGCCGACCTGGTTCTGCCGATGGGCCATTCGGCGGAGCGCCATGATCTCAACAGCTATGCGACTCACACCGGAAAGTGGATCGCCTTTCGTCAACCGGTGCGGCGGGTAGCAGCCGAGCGAAACGGACAAAAAACACACTACACCTACGAAACCAACCCGGGACTGGTGTGGGAGGAAGATGAATTCTGGATCGAACTCTCGTGGCAGATCGACCCGACGGGCGAGCTGGGGATCCGCGAACACTTCGAAAGCCCAAGTCGCCCGGGCGAAAAAGTCACCGTTGACGAATACTACGGGTACATCTTCGAGCACGTTCCCGGATTGAAAGAAATAGCCGAACAACAAGGACTC
>JALSIV010000082.1 GCA_026989685.1 Pirellulaceae bacterium
CGCCGCAAGAAGCTGCTCAAGAAACGCCGCTGCCAGAAGTGCGGCGCCTTACTGTCCCCGAAAAGGATCCGTTGCCGCCGATGTCACGAAACGGCGGTGGGAATTCGTTGATTCTCTCGGGTGCGGGTTCTTCGACCGCGGGCGCGCGGCTATACGTCAGTCGTTTTCGCGGGTGAACTTCTCGATGTGCGTCCAGCTTCCCGGGAGATCGGATCGGCGGTGATTCATGCCGTGCTCCGCCGCCCAATCGGCCCACCGCTGACAACAGCGTGCCGGACATGCATCGCGGAGTCTCAATGGTTGGAAACGCCGAGACGCTGAGGACGCAGAGAAACGGGCAAGAAAGGAATCGCTGTACGGTTTCCGCATTTCCGTGTTTCAAATAAAAGGCCGTCACAAGACTCCGGGTCGCAAGCAACATGCCCGAGGTTTGGAAGCGCTGCGGCGAGTTATGATACAGGCTCTAAAAGACCGTCATAAGACTCCCGGCCGCAAGCAACATGCCCGAGGTTTGGAAGCGCTGCGGCGAGTTATGATACAGGCTCTAAAAGGCATGGGAGAGCCAGCATCCAGCGCGACAGCGGTTGTTGCAGAATGGCGCACGGTCATTTGCGAGAAATCGACTTGATCCGGCGCCGGGCCGCTCCGGCTCGTCGCATCCTTTGTTCGAGATATCGGCAACCCCGATGATCGGACGCCGAAAACTCACTCCACAAGCAGCATGGCAGCCAGTGCGATGGCGGCCGTTTCCACGCGCAGGGTGCGTGGTCCGAGCGAGACCGATTGCCAGCCGGCGGATCGAGCTGCTTCGAGTTCGGCGGGCGTGAATCCGCCTTCCGGACCGACGGCCAGGGCGATCGGCAAGTTGGAGTCCCGCGTTTCGCCTGGTGGAGCCATGCCGGCGCCGGGGTCGGCCACCCATCGGGTCGGCGGGAGTTGCGGCGATGACCAGTAGTCGTCGAGCGTCATGGCATCGACCGGCATCAGTTGGTTGCGGCCGCACTGCTTGCTCGCTTCGATCACGGCCCGGCGATACTTGTCGAGGGCGCCCGGTTTGGGGCGAGCCACCGAACGCTCGGAGTCCAGCCAGACGAGCCGTTGGACGCCGAGTTCTACGGCTTTTTCGAGCAGGAAGCGGTCGCGGTTGCCTCGTGGGGGGGCGACTCCCAGGACGACATGGCGCGCGGCTTCGCGAGAGACTTCGTGGAGCGGTCCGACCCGCAGCACGACCAGACGCTTGCCGATTTCGGTGATCTGGGCCGTCGCTTCGGTGCCGGATCCATCGAAGAGCACGACCTGGTCGCCGATGGCGGCTCGCATGACCTGCCGCAGATGGTGCGACTCGGCCGAGTCGAGCCGCACGGTCTGGTGAGGACGGAGGCTTTCGCAGTAAAACCGGTGGCTCATGGTTCGATGGTGTCGCCGCTCGCATTCCGGTGGCGGAAGGTGGAAGGGCCGGCTGCCCGATCTGCTCTGGTGAAAACCGCGGTCCTCGCCGATAATGCGGTCCGTACCGGTACCGTGCTCGTCGCGGGAACCGACTTACTTTCCTACCCGATTCGAGTGATCCCATGAATGGCCCTCAGGCGAATGGCTCCCATTGTCCCGATGATGCCGCCGCAGAACAACCGCTGGTAATCTACCTGCGGAATCCGGCCCTGGCCGCCGTGCTCGCCTGGCTCATCCCGGGCGCCGGCCACTTCTATCAGCGCCGATATGCCAAGGCGGCATTGTTCTTCATCTGCATCATGTCGACCTTCTATTTCGGGTTCGCCCTGGGGCACGGGAAGATCGTCTACGCTTCGAGCGACCGGAAACTCCTTTTCGCGTGCCAGCTCGGCGCCGGCCTGCCGACCTTGCCGGCCGTCGTGCAAGCCTACCGCATCCGCAATGGAAGGGAGCCGCTTTGGGGCGGGTTCATGGCGCCGCCACAGGTCGACCAGTCGTGGGGGGAGGATGAACTGTCATCGTGGCACCGCGTCCTGGGGACCAACTTCGAAGTCGCCACGCTCTATACGATGGTCGCCGGATTGCTCAACATCATCACGATCTTCGACGCCTATGATGGGCCGCTCGTGCCGACCGGCGAACCGGCGAAGGACGACCGGGAGCGGTCCGATCCGAGCGAATCGGAGAGCTCGCCGGACAAAGGACGCTCGTCGAAAAAGAAGCGGGGCAAGGGAAAGAGAAAGACGCCATGAGCATTCTTTGGTATGCGTTTCCGGTGCTGGTCAGTGTGAGTCTCGTCTATGGAGCTACGCGGCACGAGGAGATACCGTATATCGTGCGCTTCGCGTGGCACACGTTCACGTGGCTCTTCGGCTTCATGGCGGTCCTCTTCGCCATCATCTGGTTCGTCGCCTGGATCTTGTAGCGGCAAACCATTCAGCGGCGAATCACGTAACGCTGCGCCATGCCTTGGGCAAGGAAGCCACAGCCGCTGAAGGTTTCGTTTCCGCGGCGACAGGCCAATCCGTGTGTCTGTTCCCATGGACGCGTTGCGGCAATCGAGCGGTCGAGAAGAGAGAGTCGAAAAGAGAGCGGTCAGAAGAGATGCGTGTCGCGTGTCCGTTCGGCCGGAGTATCTCGGGCAACACACGGCTGACATATTGCCTATGATGTGATGTGTTTCCCTACCCTTCAAGGAGCGTTCCCCCATGAAAACGAGAGCACGTATGAAGCTTCGCACGGTTGCCGTCACAGCACTCTTTCTGGCGTTCGGCTCGATAGCCCCGCTACGGCTCGTCGCCCAGGACGACCGCACGGCGCCGCCGCTCCCGGTGCTCCCGTCACGTTGACCGTGGAAGTCGATCCGGATGGGCTGTTGGATGAGTCGAATGAATCAAACAACGCGTCGTCACTGACCACGCTGCAACCCGATCTGACGGTGACCGACATTCAAGCTGTCACGGACGCCACGGGCATCACCGTCATTGTCACGGTGCGAAACGAAGGACCCACGCCGACCGGAACCGGCGCGAGTGCCGTGCTGCGAATCGACGATCCGAACACCGGCAGGGAAGTCGGAATGGTTGCGATCCCCGCCCTGGCTCCGCTGGCAACGGCCGATGTCTCGATTCGCATCGACGATGCCCGGACGACTCTGGGCACGGCCCACCGCGCCTTCCTCACGATCGACGACACGGATGTTGTCGCAGAAGAGGATGAAGCGAACAACGTCGAGCTGGTCATGCTCAACCCGTACCTTTCGTGGCAGAACCGGCCGACATCAATGGAGACGGTCTCGTCTCGCCAGGCGACCTCCTGACACTCGTTACCGACCTCAACATGCGCGGAGCCCGCCGACTCCCGGTGATCCCGACGCCTCCCGGATTTTGGGATGCCGGCGGCGACAATATCGCGTCCCCAATCGATGTGCTCGTCGTCGTACTCGACATCACGGCTCCTGGCGGCGAAGGCGAATCGGCGCGCACCGCGCGGTTGGATGAAGCTATCTTCGGCGAAATACAAGACTGGCTGGTCGACGAAAGGATGAAGGCGGAAGGATGAAGGCGGAAGGGAAGGATGAGAAGGAAGGATGAGAGGGACAGGCATTTGTCTTGTCTTTTCCCGGCGCGATTCGTGATTCCTGCTCCTGCTCGTGCTCGCGCTCGTAATCGAGCGGGGACTGGGAGCTGGGGGTTGGGGGCTGGGGGGAGAACGCAGGGAGAGTTGCATTGATCGTAGCCGCGTTCTCCCGAACGCGGCCATTGCCGGCTGACACCGCTGTGCGACCAGCGGAAAAGGACAGGCATTGTTCTTGCCCGACAACCCCGCCTCGGAAACGCATGCAAGATGCCGGTGCTTCTTGGCCTTTGTCCCTATTCTCCTTCCCACGGCTGGTTGGCGAAACGGGGCGGATTCCGATACAATGCAATTTCAGTAGAATCGATGCTAGGTGCTCTTATGGTGACCACACAGGAAATCTTGAAGGCGGTGGCCGCGCTTTCCGACTCGGAGCGAATGGAGTTGATTGAGACTCTGTTGGCGTCCTTCGACCCACCGGCATCTGATCCGGATGCCGCTGCCGCATGGCGAGAACTTGCTTCAAAGCGGGCTGCGGAACTTGACAGCGGAGCGGTGCCGACTGTCGCTTGGGATGAGGTGCGTCAGGAGGGAGAGCGGCGCATTGATGACCGGTCTTCGAATTGACCTCCACCCGGGCGCTCGTGACGACTACCTCGAGTCGCTTGACTGGTATCTCGATCGCAGTGTGCGGGTAGCGCAGAGGTTCCAAGAGGAGTTTGCCAACTCGCTCAACCGCATTGCTGCACATCCTGAGCTCGCGGCCGCTGATTCCGAGGGGATTCGCTGGACGAAAATGGAGCCATTTCCGCATCTGGTTTACTATCGTTTGAAGGATGACAAGACGATTCAAGTTCTTGCGGTAGCCCACACTCGTCGGCGCCCGGGCTACTGGCGAAACCGTGCGAAGTGAGGCTCGCCGGGCGATTGCTGCCTGGCCTGCCGGCCAATCGTGTGTGCCACTCCAGCCGGTACAGCCTGTCCTGCGAGTCGTGGCTTCGATTGCAGCCTCGGCGTAAGCGTCCACCACAGCTAGACCGCGATGCGGTGCCGGATTTGCCCCGTGGCATAGGTCCGGATCAGCCTCGTCGCCTCCGGCCGGACAGACGTGCTGGAGCCGGGTGATCGGGAAGCCGGTACATCGCAATGATCCCCAAGCCGATCGGCGCGATGCGAGCGGCGTCCGTGCGCATTGCAGGTCGGTCGGCCGTTCCGCCGAAACGATCCCGCAGCTCGAATCGGAACACACATATTTCGGGTAGAGCCTCGTCAGCACGCGGACTTTGGGCGGCTCGAACTCCATCGTTTCCGTCTTGTTCCACAGTTCTTTCGGGAGCGGTTTCCGCTCGCCGTGCTGGGGGCACCGCTTTTCGTCGTCGCTCGGTTCGACGATGACCTCGCAACGCGGCCAGTGGTCGGGGAAGCTCTCGTCCCGATTCTTGCGGGGTTT
>JALSIV010000083.1 GCA_026989685.1 Pirellulaceae bacterium
ACAAGACCTGCCGTGTTGCTTCGGAAACTCGGATATGTTGCTTGCGGCATGGAGTTTTGTGACGCGCTGTTAGCCGTCCTTTACCTCAGGAAGAGGAATTCCTTGGTGTTCATCAGCGAGTGACACACGTCCGTCCAAATTGCGGCATCGTCGGCCGGTTGCTTCGCTGCGAGATAGGCGGCGTGTTGTGATCGGAGGAAGCGGTCAACCGCCGCGATGTCGTTCTCATTCGGTGGCCGTCCGTAGAGCCGTATCATCACCCACTCCAGTCGATCATCGACGTCGTCTTCCGGACGCATCCGGATCAACAAGTGAGCCATCCGTACAGCCTGTTGGCGCACGAACGGATCGTTCATCATGGCCAGACCCTGCGCCGGGACGTTGGAGACATTGCGCCGCCCGATGGTGGAAAAGGGGATCGGCCCGTCGAACGCCAGCCAGAACGGATGCAAGAAGTTCCGCCGCACTTCGAGATAGATGGTGCGTCGGCCGGCGCCGTCCAACGGGCCGCTACGCGCCGGTCGCCCGCGGCCTTGAGCCAACGGCGAAAGGTAGGCGGGGACGGACGGTCCCTCCATTGCCGCATCCAGTCTTCTCGATACGGCCAGCAGTGCGTCACGAATCGATTCGGCCGGAAGCCTGCGCACGGCCGCGCGGTGGTACCATCGATTTGCCGGGTCGCGTTGGTCGGTCCCCTTGGCCGTGGTGCTGGCCATTTGGTAGGTTCGGCTCTGGACAATCCTGCGAATCGTATGCTTGAGTGACCACCCGTGATCCATGAAGTCCGATGCCAGGTAATCGAGTAACTCCGGATGAGTTGGCGGTTGGCCCAGGACACCGAAATTGTCGACGGTCGAGACCAGACCGCGGCCGAACAGGTGGTGCCACAAGCGGTTGACGATCACGCGGGCCGTGAGCGGATTGTCGCGCGAGGCGATCACCGAGGCGATTTCCAGGCGGCTGGAAACTCGTGACCTGCCCGGCGGAACCAGCGCCGCGATCAGCCCGCGGGGAACCACGTCTCCCAGGTTCCGATGCCCGCCGCGAATGAACACTCGCTCATCGACGGGACTCCCTTCGACCAGTGCCGGAACGAGGACTGGCTTGGACAATCCCGCTACAAGTGCGCGAGTTTTCTCCTGCAGGATCTGTGCGGCCCGGCGAATGCCGGGGAGGTCGACCAGGTCGTGGCGGATCGACCAGTTGAGCAGCCTGGCCTGTTCGTGAGTCATCGTGCCATCGCGCCAAGACTCGAAGGCCTGTTGCCACTGCTTCCGGTAGGACGAAACCAATGCGGTGATGGTGTCTTCGCGGCAGGAGTCCCAGGCAGTCGTCGCCAGTCGGCTCAGCAGTGGCGGCGGAGACATCTCCCGAGTTCCCACGACTCGGTCGAGAATGATCCATCCATCGCCCAGATCTCGCACTTCGATATACGCCGTATGCCCGAGGTATTTTTTCAGATCGCCCGACTGTCGGTGCCACTGCCATTGTTGCGGCGAGTTCACGCCGAACTTGGTTCCCTTGAACAGCAGCGTATGAAACTCGTTCATCGTGTAGCCGTCGATGATCAAGCGGATCTCGACGTTGTATCCCGCCAGGCGATAAAACAAAGTTGGATGCTCGAGCGTGAACGTGGGAGAACGCCAGACTCCCACCATCGGCGTTCCGCGCACCCGACTGTCGAGCAAACCGGGAGCGACCAGCGGGCCCGCAAAGGTATCGCTCGTTTCGAGCCGCGTGCGGGATGGGGGGCCGCTTCCGAAAGCCCAGCCGGTCGTGAATCCTTCGGCGCTTTCCGGCGAGGAGGAGAAATCGAACAGAACCTGGTATTTTCCGGAGCGCTCGGTACGCGATGCGCGATCGGAAAGCTGTCTCAGTTTTCGGCGAACGGTGATGAAGGCGGGGGCCGCGACATCGGCGGCAGTCGACCGTACGAGGATGTTGTGGAGTTCACGTAGAGCGTGGGCGGGATGGTCTGGTTCGGCCAATTGGGGATCGTGCCATGCGGAGTGGCCGGATGGCTCGGTGAGCGCCCGACTCAGTCGTTCGGCGAACGTTTTCGCGGCCTTCCGAACGTCAACGTGCTGGGATGTTTGACGCGCCTGGCGTGTCGTCTGTTGTTGCAATTGTTCGATGGCTGTGGCCGCTCGCTCCCACTTCCGATGAGGATCGAGAAACATCTCACCGCGCCGAGCGCTCTCGAGTACTCCGAACATGGCGTAGTAGTCGCGAGTGGAGATGGCGTCGAACTTGTGATCATGGCAGCGTGCGCAGGCGATGGTCAGTGCCAGAAACGCCTTGCCGAAGACGTCGATTTGATTGTCGATGCGATTGGCCTGGTCGAATCGCACATCGACCGGTGCGTGGACGGCTTCTCCCAGCAGCCACGAAAGGGTGCCCAGCACCGACTCGTTTTCCTCCGTGATAGGATGGCGGCGCGGTGAGGCGAGCAGGTCACCGGCGATCTGTTCGCGAATGAACTGATCATAGGGCAGGTCGTCGTTGAAGGCGCGGACGACGTAGTCGCGGTAGCGCCACGCCTGGTGGATCGGGTAGTCGAACTCATGCCCGAGTGTTTCGGCATACCGAACCAGATCGAGCCAGTGGCGGGCCCATTTTTCGCCGAAGCCGCGCGAGGCGAGCAGACGATCGATCAGGCGATCGACGGCACCGGGATCCGGATCGGAGAGGAAGGATTCGATTTCGGCGGCCGTTGGTGGCAGACCGGTCAGGTCGAATGTGAGTCGGCGGATGAGTGTTCGGCGGTCGGCGGGTGGGTTCGGCTGCAGTCCGTGAGACTCGAGGGCGGCGAGAATGAACGTGTCGATGGGGTTGGCAGGCCAGTCGCTCTGATTAAGTTGAGGTAACTCCGGCCGGTCGACCGGTTGCCAACACCAGTGTTCGCTGCGTCGCTTGGCGAGTGGAAAGCCGGCAGAACGGCGGCTTGCTTTCTTATCGGTGGGCGGCCAGTAGGCTCCTTGCTTGATCCATCGACGAAGGATGGCCACTTCGTCTGCGGCCAACTTCTCGTCGGGAGGCATCTCGAAGCGGTCGCTGTACTGCACGGCCTCGAGCAGCAGACTCTTGTCCGGTTTTCCGGGAACGATGGCTGGGCCGGAGTCTCCGCCCGCGAGCAGCGAGGGACGCGAGTCGATACGCAGGTTTCCGCCTGGTTCGTCGGCTTCGGCTCCGTGACACTCGAAACAATGCCGAGCCAAAAGCGGCCGAACCTTTTTCTCGAAGAACTCACGAGCCGGAGGATCGGGTGGGGGAGCTCCTAGTACAGCCGTGATGCAGAAGCAGAACGTAAGTGTGACGGCAGCGAACCGGCACGGAGAGAGTCGGGTGGATTGGATCATCACTGGCCAACTTGGTCGCGAAGTCATGGTGGGCCTGGAAGTGACTGGGAGGGATGGGCGAGGTCAGACCAGCCCCAGTATATTGGGTGTTGGGGAAAACGTCAAAACAGCACGCATCAAGCCATTGGCCAAGCGAGTGTTCGAGGAGAATCGGAAGTACCAGAGCCTTCGAACAACGCGTCTCTTGAAGCGTTATCGGCTGTCGGAAAAGAACGGGCGGCAAGAGTGCGCTGCCGAGTTGACCGCCCAGTCGGGCGGACTTGGTTATGACCAAATGGTGAAGATCGCGGAGCGAGCCGGCTTTCGCGAGGCGCTGGCGACGATCGGACGAGAGGTCGCCCGGTTGTTCCGAGACGTTGTTCAGCGGACTCCCGAGTTGGCCCGGCGGTACGGCTGACGTTCCGGTGCAGCGCGTTTCGTCGCTAATGGTAGATGGAAAAGCCCCAGCGCGGATAACGCCGCGGATGGCGGTGGACGTGGTAGACATGAGGCTCATAGTAGACGGGAACCGGGACCTCTTCGTGGATGATCACCGGTGCTGCACCTTGTGGCGGGTGAACTTGAGCTTGCTGCATGGCCGCGATGATCTGGTCGCTCACTCCGTCCTGGTGCAATGCGACAATATCATGAGTTGCCAGCGGGGCGGCCACGCCGTGAGTCCGGATGTGGTTGACGATGACTTGCTCGCCGACTCCCGATTGGACCATGGCGACGATCTCATCTCGGGAAACCGGACGGGGACCGTTTTGAGCGGCGGCCCGCTGTGCGGCCAACGCTTCACGCTGCGCCGTTTCGGCATCGATGTCGTCTCCCACCGCCGCGCCGATCATCGATCCCACCACCGTGCCGACCAGCGCTCCTTCGGGTGAGTGTCCCGCTTCGCCACCCAGCACAGCGCCGGTGAGGCCGCCGACCACGCCGCCCGTCACGGCACCTCGCTCGGCATAGCTGCCGGTCCGGCATCCCGAGGCCGCAGCCAGAACGAAGAGGGACAGACCAGTGGCGACGGCTAGCGTGGATCTTCTGGTGTTCACGATCGCGGTTCTCCCGTCTTGCTGCCCGGTAACGGCGACACAGACTTTCGGGCCACCGCGCTCCTGCGGAGGCCACTCCGAGCGTGCGAATGGTGCCAAAGGGGTCCTGGAGCCGTCAAGGTCGAATAGTCGCTGCACTTTGGCGAGGTGCTCCGAGTGGTTTTCGAGGTAGGTCAGGCTTTCCAGCCTGACAAGCGAACGGACGGAAGCAGAATCGGCAATTTGGTTAGTTTGGGAAATCCCAGCCACAGTGCGGCGCGATTCCGCCGCAAGCATTCCTCATGACCTTTCCCTCCGGAGAATTGGGGTCCACCCCATTGGGTGGGCTGGCAAGTGGGTGGCTGCCTGTGTTTGCCTCCACTCTTTGTAGGTCAGGCTTTCCAGCCTGACCAAAATGCGGCACTACGGCCTGTGCCCGGATGAGTGGCGGGCAGCACACCATGTGACATAAAAGTGGCATAATCCACGCCGAGCCGCTGCGCCCATCGCGCAAGTCGCCGACCGCTCGCCACCGAGCCGGGAATCGATTTGGCCTGCCCCCGGTCCCATGACGCCATCGCCCCAAG
>JALSIV010000084.1 GCA_026989685.1 Pirellulaceae bacterium
GACATTCGCAGCCGTGGCAAGCAGGTACTGTTCGTCGGCGGCACGCCCCTCTACTTGCGAGCCCTCCTTCGCGGCATCGATCAGGGGCCTCCCCCCGATCCCGCCTTTCGGGCCGAGGTCATGGAAGAGGTCGAGCAATACGGAAGCCAGGCTCTTCATGACCGGCTGGCGCTGGTCGACCCCCTGGCCGCATCGCGCATCCACCCCCACGATACCAAGCGGTTGATCCGGGCCCTCGAGGTTTTCCACGCCACCGGACTGCCGATCAGCCACCGGCAGCGCCACTTCGACCAGCCACCACTCGAACTGCCTCGGCATGCCTTCGCCCTGCAATGGCCTCGAGGCATTTTGCACGAGCGAATCAACGCGCGCGTTCAGGAGATGTTCGAGCGGGGATTCGTGGATGAAGTGCGTCGTTTGATCGACAAGTACGGCCGACTCAGTAAGACGGCGTCGCAGGCAGTGGGCTATCGTGAAGTGCTGGCTCACCTGATTGAAAACGTGCCGCTAGAGGAGACGATACGGGCCGTTCAAACTCGCACGCGCCGGTTCGCTCGACGCCAAGAAACCTGGTTTCGATCGTTCGAGGAACTCCGCCCCGTTTCTGCGGTCGAGGCCTCCGCCCAACAGTTGGCCGAGCGGCTGGCCGGCAATGCGCTGCGCTGACAAGAGAGTCGCCGGGGATTGCGGGTTTCAACTCCACGTACGAGTCAATGCTACTGCAAGACGTCTCCGAAGGGCCGATTTCACTGCGAGTCCGTTGGGCGATTCCCCCTTCGGGGCGTCCTGTGGAAGATGTCTGGGTTCGACTGGCCGACGAACGACTGGTCGAAGTGGCCCCGTTCAGCGGACAGCCGATCGATCGGGAGTTGCCCGACAGCGTGCTCGTTCCGGCCGCCGCGAACGCTCATGTTCATCTGGAGCTGTCTTCCAGTGACAGCTTGCGGCCGACGCAGCCCGTACGGTTTTCCCAGTGGCTCGATCAGATGATCGCCCACCGGCGAAACGAACGCAGCGGCGACCAAGACACGATGCTCCGACAGCGGTGGCAAGCAGTCGGCGAGGGAATTGAGCGGTGCCGCAAGGCGGGAGTGACATGGGTTGCCGATATCGTCTCGTCATCTTCGGATATGGAACAACGAGAGGGAGCCCCGGTCAGCGGGATCGGATTCGTCGAGTGCATTGGATTGGTCGAATCTCGTATTGCTGAAGCCGAGAGGATGCTGCAATGGTTGCCGCATTCGAAGATGCCGACTACGGTGGCGGGCTCCTGCGTCGGCTGGTCGATCGGCCTCAGTCCTCACGCTCCCTATTCCGTACACCCGAGGTTGTTCGAAACGGTCATCTTGGTAGCCCGGCGGCACGGCCTGCCCGTGGCCATGCACCTTGCCGAGTCCGAGGAGGAAATGCGTCTGTTGCGGGACGGAGCGGGTCCGCTGGTCGACGTCCTGCGGAAATACGATGCGTGGCAACCGGGTGTCCTTCCCTTTCCGGTCGACTACGCAGAGTACATCAATGCCCTGAGTCGAGCACGCCGGTCACTCCTCATCCATGGGAACTACCTTGAGCCACCGCACTGGGATCTGCTGGCGGTACGCCGTGATCGCATGGCAGTTGTCTATTGCCCGAGGACTCATGCTTCGTTCACGCATCGACCGTATCCCTTGACACAGATGCTGGCGGCGGGCGTTCGAGTCCTGTTGGGCACCGACTCATTGGCCACCAATCCCGATTTGAACGTTTGGCGGGAAGTGGCGTTTTGCCACCGCCATTATCCGGAGATCGCGCCGGCCAGATTGCTGGCGATGGTGACGTCGGACGTTTGGCAGTGGCGAGGTGTCACCCGCCTCCGAAAGCTGGACTCGCTGGGACCGAATGAACTCGCTGTCTTTCCCTTGTCGGATGCGTCGGATCCCTGGTCGTTCCTGGAATTATGGTGACCCGAGACGGCGGCGGCTAACCGAACAGGCGTTGCCAGAACGTGGCCGGTTTTCGATAGGCGAACAGGGGAAGTCGATCGTGCCGCCGAACGGGAGTGCGAGCGCCAACCTGTATCCACTCGAATCCGTCGCTCGGTTCGGCGTCGCGAAAGTCGGCGATCTGCCAATGTTCGTCCAACTCACGGGCGAAGGAACGCAATTCACTGTCCTCTCCCTGTATGCACTCTCGCTGCGGTCGCAGGACGCTGTTCATCCGCCGCGCGATCTGTTCGGAGTGATCCCACACCTGTTGAACCAGACTGTGGTGGGGCGGGATCATTGCCCGGAACCACTCATCCAGAAACGCATGCAAGTCGGCGCTCTGGTAGATAATGCACGCGGGGTCGTGGTCGACGAAGTAGATCGGTCCGAAGCTGGCCGAGGATTCGTTCAGGTCGACCACCCAGTAGTTTCCGCAGCCGTCAGGACAGATGGAAAGGCCGTGAGGAAAAAATGCGCTCGGTGCCATTGCCTGGTATTCTCGGGTAAACTCGATGTCCTCGGTGAAACCGGTGATGCCGCAGCAATGAGCCAGCAAGTCGCGAACGTCCTGAGGCAGAGGGCACGGGAGGGACGCCGCAAACTTGTCGATTTCCTCATGCGAAAGCGGAGGCAGCAGTTCCACCTCACACGGCTCTCCGTCGGGGTAGGTGAGAGGCTGCTGGCGGTATTGCTCGACCAGTTCTACAAGTGACATGATGAGCCGTCTCCTTCGAATGACGTCCGCCGCATGCACGGAACCAACGGCACTGGATCCTTGCTTCATTGCATCTGCGCGCCGTGCGCGCATGTTGCACTGGCTTTCGGTTGGCACCACCACCCCTACAGCCTACAGCCTCCAGCCTTGCGGGCCGAGCCGGCAGGTTCTCCCAAAAAAAACAGATCGATATGTTACACATCGCTCCGCGGAAAACGATTCTCTAGGGGACGAATTGGACGGACTGTCGGAGCCCCCGGCCGTGGACCGGAGTATTCCCCGGAAGATTTACTGCTGCCCCCCTCCAGATGAGGAGACGACTGATGAGGCGTGAAGACCTGCTTTTTGGGGTGATTCTGTCGATACTGTGCGGGACAGTATTTCCGGCCCGCGCCGCGATCATCACGATCCAGGCCGGCAAGAAAGATGGTTTCGCAGCGCCGGTGGACCTCGTTTCGCCAAGCACGGTCCTGGTTCAAGCCTACCGTGCCAGGCATGGCCAATTGGCAATTCCCTTTGACGCATTCGTGAAGAACCGCGCGGTCTTGCACACGTTCACGGGGCTGCCGGAGAACATCGTCGATGCAACGATCGCATTCAGGGCCCGTGCCATGGGAGCCTCATATCCGTACAACGACTCGTTCTATCTCGGGTTCGTCAAGTCGAGCACCGGCTTTACGACCGGCCGGGCGTGGGAGCGTGGTTATGCGGCGATCAAGGGCGACTTGGGATTGGGGGCGCGCAGTTGGGGCTACCGGGAGGCCCGGACCTTCGTCCTTTCTCTCTCCGCATTGCCGACATCCCCGTCGACTTCGATTTCCATTATTCCCCAACTCAACCAGAACCGATTTCTCGACATCGCTTCGTTTGACGATACGGCGCTCGACTACGTCACACTGACGCTTTACACGGCGGATACGCAGCAGGCCATTCCTGAGGCATCTTCCGGAATCGTATGGTCGATACTGGCGATCGTCGTCAGCGTGGGCGTACGACGCAGGTTCTGCTGGACGAGCTCGGCTTGGCCGACGTCACGTTCGAGCGCCACCGCATCACAATCGAGTTTCACAGGGCCGTTCGCGACTTGAGCGGCACCCAACGCGCTCTCCTGACGCGCTGGCTGCATGTTCCCGACGACTATTGGTCCGGCCGATATGGCCTGCGGCTCCCGGAGAACGCGAAGCTCGGACCGAGAACGATCATTGTGATTCACGGACTTGAAGCCGATGCGACGATGCTGGAATCGTTCATCGGCGCTTGCTCGAGTCATGGCATCACTGCCGTACCGTTCGTCTATCCGAACGATGGTCCGATCGCCAAGTCGGCTCGGCATCTGAGTAGCGAGTTGAAGAAAGTGAAGACTCGCTTTCCCCAAATCCGTCTGGTGATCGTCGCGCACAGCATGGGAGGACTGGTTGCGCGATACTGTTTGGAAGAGCCGTCACTCCACCCGGATAATGTCTCCACTTTGATCACCCTCGGCACGCCGCACCACGGTTCGTCCCTGGCGAGCTTTCATCCGCTGCTCGAACTGATGAGCCACGCATCGCGGGGAATCGAGAGTCTGCGGCGGATCATGAAAGACGGTATGGGAGAAGCCGCGGACGAGTTGCTGCCCGGTAGCGAGTTCCTGGTTCGACTCGGAAAGCTGCGCCGACCTGCGGGCGTCCGGTACCATGTCGCGGCGGGAAACTGCAGCTTTGTCGGTGAGGCCCAGCGAGTCGGCATGTTGCGCGAGTTGCAGAGGGAGGAGAATCCACCTGGACGGCTGTCCGGCAGAGTCCGAGACCGACTGGTCCGGCTGTTGGAATCGCCTGAGGTGACGAGTGGGCAGGGCGACGGCGTCGTCTCCGTGAAAAGCGCTCTCTTCCGGCCCAATGACGGAGAACGCGTCTTTCCTCGGAACCACATGGATCTCATCCGTGTCCGAAACACCGATGACGAAGTTTTCCAGTGGATCATGGATCTCCTGCACTGGGGACCTGATTCGTCCGGGTGGCCGATATACAGGGAGCAGCGAAGATGAATTCGAGCGACTTCTCGGTGGGGGTCCGCTGGATACGGTGCGCGACCCTCACGAAACGCTATTCGTCCTGCTCGCTGGAAGTGGTTCGACGAAACACCAACCAGCCCAATTGGTGCGATTTTCATGCCTTGTGGTAAGTCCCAAATTATTTGAGCCGGATTTTCCCGGATTATTTGACACGGAGGAGCAGGGGAGACACGCCGTCTGATTGGGGGGCTCATGCGTGGCTCGGATGAGAAGATCGACGAAGCCGAG
>JALSIV010000085.1 GCA_026989685.1 Pirellulaceae bacterium
CTTGAGCGGCGGTTTCGGGTATTCGGGTTCAAAAAACGCCAGCAGTACGAACCCATGTTGCAAGCAACACGTCCGAAGCCGGGAACTTGAGCGGCGGTTTCGGGTATTCGGGTTCAAAAAACGCCGCCCCGGTTTTCGAAATGAGTCGGCAGGTCCCACTGAGGAAGCCCGCGATCGATCCACTCGGCAATCCACTCGATCATGGTATCGGCGGACACCGACGGGCGTCCCAATAGGCTATACGAGCCGCTGGCGTCATTGAGGAACGCGTCGGGCGCCTCGGTGCCTTGAAAACGCACGTCCATTCCCCAGATTTCGGCGAACCGAGCCGCCACTTCACGCACCGACAGAATTTCGGCGCCGGCGATGTTGAATTTCCTCGCGCCCGTCTCCGCGTACGGGATCGCTCGCAGGGCCATCCGGTTGGCGTCTCCTTGCCAAATCACGTTGACATAGCCCATGGTGACGTCGAGCGGCTCTCCGCAGCGCACTTGACGAGCGATATCGACCAGTACGCCGTAACGCATTTCCACGGCATAGTTGAGCCGTAGCAGAGCCGAGCGGGTTTGCTGACGGTGACCGAAAAACTCGTAGATACGTTCCCGCCCCAGGACAGTGGTGGCGTACTCTCCCACCGGCCGCACGGCGTCTTCCACTGTGGAGCCGCCGCAGTCCACCGGCACCATGCCGTAAATGTTCCCCGACGAAAAGGCGATCATCGGGCTGCACGGATAGCGAGTGCAAAGATAAGCCGGGAGCAACACATTGGTGGCCCACGTCTGCGCGGCCGCGGTGGACGTGCCGAACTTGAACCCGACCATGCTGACGACCAGTCCGGCATCGGGCAGGCGGCGCACCGCTTCGGGATCGAGCAGATCGGCGGCGATCGGAATCACGCCGGCAGCCTGCAACTCGTCCCGCAACTGACTCTGACGGAAACGACTGACGCCGTAGACCCGGCTGTTCTTTCCCGTAAGATCCAAAGCGCGGCGCACCATCCGCGCCAGCGAAGGTCCCATCTTCCCGCCGACACCGGCAATCACAACGTCCCCTTGAAGATCGCGCAGCGCCGACACAACTGCGTCATCGGGTTCGCTCAAGTGAGCTTCCAGTTCATCCACCGAGGCAAAAGGTAGCGGGCTCATGTTCCATCGTTTCGTTGGTTGAACAGACTCGGATCATAGGGATCGCGAGAGGGCGTTGGCGGAAGGGGCGGCTGGGAACGGGAAAATGGGGGCGGAGCGGGTTGCTGAGGCAGCACGGTGGAGGCGATCTGCGCCGGAGTGCGGCGCAAAGGAGGGCGCGGTGCGTCGGGGCCGAGGCCGGCCAGCCACTCCCGCAGGATCCGCGCATCGGCCGAGTCGGGGGGCAACGGCGGGATGGGGCGGTCGGCGGCGTGAGGTCGCATGGCCCACTCCACAAGAGGGCTTTGGAGCGGCGAACGGGGATCGACCTGTCGGAGCGTCGTGCGCAGATTGTGCGTCGATGCCGCCGCGCTTCGCTGTGCCGCAGGGGGTGGCGGAACCAATCGAAATGCAAAGTCGCCCCCCGGGCCGTGGCATCCCACGGACGAGCAATGGCGCAGCAAAACCGGTTCCACGACTCGCGCAAACTCCTCGCGCTGCTGCGGGGTCGTCTCTTTCACCGAAAGTCCGCGCCGAGGCAACCGGCGATCGGGCGGAGGGCCCTGGCGCGACCGCTGGGCCTCGCGCCGCAATTCACGCTCCAACACGTTCCAGCGAGGGTCGGCTTTCCGGCCGGCTTGAAGATCGCGCAAGATCGACACCGCCCCGGCGGGATGGTCGTGTCGCAGAGCCCAGAATGCGAGCGAGAACAGGGCGTCGGTGTCGTGCGGAGCCAACTGCTCTCGCCGCCAGGCGAAGGCAGCCGCAATCGACGGAAACGTGCCGATCACACGCCGCCCTTCCAATTGGACTTGCCCACCGTCGGCCAGTTCGACCATCCACTTTCCGTCCTGCAGCCGGGCCTCTCCCTTGAGTACGTTGTGGTTGCGAAGCAGCACCACCGGGTGGCCGGCGGTACCGACGTGGGCCGGCGTGCAGAGAGCGAACGCGGCGATGGCGGCGATCCGCGATGTCATGGGTGCCATGGCGTGTCTCGAACAAGTTCCCCGATGGTTTCCGGAAACAACGACCGGTCTGGGATGATACGAAGACCGCAAGGACGAGACAAGAGACATTGACTAGTCGCCCGAAAACAGATGGCAATAACTGTCGTAGCGCCGCAAGTCCACTTTTCCCGCAGCCACGGCGGCCTTGACGCCACAGTCCAGTTCGTGGGTGTGCGTGCAGTCGGGAAAGCGGCAATGGTTGACGTAGGGCCGAAACTCGCGAAACAGAGTCGCCAGTTCCTCGGGAATCACGTCCCACAATTGCATCTGCCGGATCCCCGGCGTGTCGACCAGATAGCCGCCTCGAGCGAACGGAATGAGCGTCGCCGTCGTGGTGGTATGGCGTCCTTTTTCGGTGGAGCGACTGACGTGAGCCACGCGGAGTCGCAAAGAGGGATCGATCGCATTGAGCAACGATGATTTTCCCACGCCGCTCTGGCCGACGAAGACCGTTTGCCGATGCGCGACTTCGGCCACCAAACGCTGGATGCCGAAACCGGTCGTCGCCGAGAGAAAGAAAACTCGGTAACCGAGCTGGCCGTAGACGCCGGCCAACGTCTGCAATTCGGCCGGCTCGATCAAGTCGATCTTGTTGAAACAGATGAGCGGTTCGATGTTCGAGGCCTCGGCCGCCACCAGCAGCCGATCGATCAAGTTGGGCTTGAGTGCCGGTTGGGCGACACTGGCGACAATCGCGATCCGGTCCACATTCGCGACGATGACGTGCCGCCTCCCTCGTACCATCCTCCCCAGCACGCCCCGCCGAGGCTCGACCCGCTCAATCACACCTTCGCGTTCATTGACGGGGCGGAACATCACTCGATCGCCCGCCACCACCACGTGCCGGTCGTCGGTGGCGAGTGTCTTGAGTAAACGGCGGGTCGCGCATTCGTAAACCGTGTTGTCGTCGGTCACGACCTCACTGATCAAGCCGCGCACGGCCAGTACTCGGCCGGGAATGCACCGAGTCGAATCAACTTCGGGAACGACTTCGAACGAACCTTCCTCACCCTCGACCCACGTACCGACGACGGTCTTTTTGCGACTGAGGCTTCCCTTGCCGCTGACACGCTCGCTGCCGGGAGCCTCGTCGATGTCGGGGTCGTGTTCGCGGAAACTCCGAGTCACGTCGCGTACGCGCTGCTTGGACTCGTGCTTCTTGCGAAACGTGGCCCGCAACTTCCCCTTCCCCTTCCCTTTTCGTTTGCCTTTCCCCATGAATCAACCAGCCTCCTCCGAGCCCGAGTGGTCGGTGGTTTCCGCCAAAGGAGCATGCGTCGAGGCTTCCCCCGAGTCACGCTTCGCTTCCTCGGCTTCTTCCTCCCAGTGAGGCGGCCCCAGAACCTGGCGGATTTCCACTTCGGCCAGCTCCTCCTCACGCAGCAGAGCGTGGACCAATCGATCGAGCTGGTCCCGGTGCTGTTCCAGCAGCGACGCGGCGCGGCGGTCGGCATCGAGGAGCCATTGCCGCACCTCCTGGTCGATTTTCTCCAGCGTCGCATCACTCACGTAATGAGCTCGCTGGATCTCACGTCCCAGGAACGGATCGTCTTCGGCCAGTTTGATGCTGACCGGCCCGATCGCCGTACTCATCCCCCAGTGCGTGACCATCCGCCTGGCCAGTTCCGTCGCCCGCTCCAGGTCGTTTTCCGCACCGGCGGTCGTCTCTCCGAACTTCATCCGTTCGGCAGCCCGCCCCGCCAGCAGTACGACCAGGCGGTCCAGGATTTCGCTCTGAGATACGCTGAGGCGGTCTTCGGCCGGCAGGATTTGAGTCGCCCCCAACGCACGACCTCGAGGAATGATCGAGACCTTGTGGACCCGGTTGCCGCCCTTGAGTTTCCAAGCGGCGATCGTGTGAGCGGCTTCGTGGTAAGCCGTGCGCTCCTTCTCCTTGCCGGTCAGCACCTCTTCGCGTTTGGGCCCCATCAGCACCTTGTCGCGACTGTATTCGAAGTCGGCCATGCCGACTCGCTGCTTGTTGTGCCGAGCCGCCCACAGCGCAGCCTCGTTGACGATATTGCGGATGTCGGCCCCGGTCAGTCCGACCGTCGCGTCCGCCAGCCGCTCCAGGTCGACGTCGTCATCCAGCGGCACGTGGCGCACATGGACTTTGAAGATCTCGAGCCGGCCTTTGCGCGTCGGCCGGTCCACCGTGATGTGACGGTCGAACCTGCCCGGTCGCAGCAATGCCGGATCGAGCACGTCGGGGCGGTTGGTGGCGGCCAGCACGATCACCGAATCGGTGGGCGTGAATCCGTCCATCTCGCTCAAGATCTGATTGAGCGTCTGTTCCCGCTCGTCATGGCCGCCCCCCAAACCGGCGCCGCGTTGCCGGCCCACCGCGTCGATTTCGTCGATGAAAATGATCGAGGGAGCCTGCGCCTTGGCCGTGCGGAACAGGTCGCGGACCCGCCCCGCTCCGACTCCCACGAACATCTGAATGAACTCCGAACCGCTGACGGAAAAAAACGGGACCCCCGCTTCCCCCGCGACCGCTCGAGCCAGCAGCGTCTTGCCCGTTCCCGGCGGGCCGTTGAGCAACACGCCCTTGGGGATCCGCGCCCCCAGCTTCTGAAACTTCTCAGGTTGCTTGAGGAACTCGATGATTTCTTCCAGCTCCGCTTTCACCGTTTCGATCCCGGCGACGTCGTCGAAGGTGACCGCTTGCCGCGTCCCTTCATAGCGCCGAGCCGGACTGCGAGTGAAGTTGGAGAGAAAACCGCCCGGAGAAGTGGGGTCACGCGACCGTCGCAACATGATCCACATCCAGGCCAACAGAGCGATCGTGAGCAACGTCATCAACGCGTAATAGAAATAC
>JALSIV010000086.1 GCA_026989685.1 Pirellulaceae bacterium
CACACCATCGATGACGTTTTTCACAAGGAGCCCTGCGATGAAGAAGAACGAAGTGAAGATCGGCGGAACGTACACCGCGAAGGTCAACGGCAAGGTCGCCAAGGTCCGCATCGACGCGGAAAACCCACACGGCGGTTGGAACGCGACGAACCTCGAGACGAATCGCAAGGTTCGGATCAAGACGGCGCAGCGACTGCGGGCCTGTCTGCATGCGGACACGCACAGGCAGGCGGCCGTGTCGGAACAGACGAGCCACGCTCCACAGAGCCAACTCACACTCGAGGAGACGAAGCGGCTCGAGGCGAAGCGCCGGCAGACCAAGAAGCGGGAGTCGGCGAAGGCCAACGGAAAACTCAGCGCGCTGGACGCGGCGGCCAAGGTGCTGGCCGGGGCAAAGGAGCCGATGAACGCCAAGGAGCTGATCGAAGCGATGGCCGCCAAGAAGCTCTGGACCAGCCCCGGCGGCAAGACCCCGTGGGCTACCCTCTATTCCGCAATCACGCGCGAGATCGCCAAGAAGGGACAGGACGCCCGCTTCAAGAAGGCCGAGCGAGGGAAGTTCGCCGCCAACGGGTAACGGTCGCGACGCCTTTCGCCCCAACGCCCCACGTTCCGCACAGTGGGGCGTTTTCTCGTTGGCGGTCGCGTCTACAATGCTTGTTCTTGGCGAGACCACCTCGATTGCGTCCTGGAAAGCAGCATAATGTCCGGCATGCTCAAGACTCCAACGCCCCAGTACGTTGCTCGCTGCGTCGCGATGTTTCGCGAAGAACCACGCTATGCCGTTGCCGACCGCACCGTCGCAAGCATCTTTGAACAGTGGCCGCGAAACACAGTTCTGGAGGAAGTGTTGGCAAAGGTTGTTCTTCTGAATGGTCTGTATTCGACGAGTATCTATGGAACTTACGTTGTCGCAAAGCACATTGTTAGCCTTAGAATCGACTCCCGTTTGCGCCTCGGTGATCTTCGCCTTGTTGACGACATCGCGAAGATTACCTTCGGAGACAAACAACGATTCAACCTGTCGTTCGCAAGTAAGTACTGCAGCTGGCACGCACCCGACCGATACCAGATGTACGACAGCTACGTCGACTGCTTGCTTTGGGCGTATAGGAAGCGGGATTCCTTCGCACGATTCCAACGTCAGGAACTTCGGTCGTATACGCGGTATATGCAAATCATCGACGAATTCCGCATGTTCTATGGGCTGGCTGAAATCAGCCGGAAGGAACTGGACCAATTCCTTTGGATTGCCGGGCGAGAGCTCGCACTTGCGGGCACATGACGTGCACCGCCGTTTTCCAGACAGTGCGAGTGTCCGTATCTGATCGGATTTCCACAGGCCCGCATCACTACACGTCGATGTGGTGTTCCGATAGCAACACGGTGTAAACATCGCGACGTCACCGCCAATTCGACATAGGATGCGATCGGGCATCCCTTCCACTAAATCGTCGCATAGCCTATTGATGTTCGTGCCCGTTTGTGGCTCCTGTGGAATATCGCGATCGACGCCTACATGAGTCCGGAGAACTGAACGATGACGACCTGTTTTGTTGCGACGCTTGCGCAGCACGTGCTCGTGGACGCCGAGGATGAAACACAGCCGCGCCGGCTCGGTGAGCCCATGCTTTACGATCTGTACGAGGATATGCGAGGGCGTCTTGGTCGCGACGTGCCGATCGACAGTCGCACGGTTCGCCCGGCGACCAACGACGAGATGGATCTGTGGAACTGGCACCACGAGATAACCGCCCATGAGCGGCGTTGAAGGGAGACGAACGTGGGATTGACGATTCACTATTCCTTGCACACGGTGGCGCCGGAACGGGCCGACGCTCGACGCATCATTCATCGGCTCCGCGAAACGGCCTTGAATCTGCCATTCGCCGAGGTGGATGAACTCGTCGAGTTCAAAGATGTACAGGCAGACTTCGACATGTACTCGCCCGACGATCCGCGCCGCTGGCTCCTGATTCAGGCGATGCACCTGTTGGAACATGGCACCGAATACCACGTCGTCCGTCCCAGCGTCGTGATCGCCTTTCGAACATGGCCCGGAAGCGGATGCGAACCGACCAATTTCGGTCTTTGCCGGTATCCGAGCGAGGTCGAAGTCGACGGGCAGCCGGTACCGACGAGATGCGCTGGCTGGCGGTGGCAGTCGTTCTGCAAGACCCAATACGCGTCCGATCCGGAATGCGGCGGCATCGAGAACTTTCTCCGCTGTCATACGACGGTCGTTCAACTGCTGGACGAGGCGAAGCGACTGGGGATACTCGCGGAGGTCGGTGACGAGAGCGGGTTCTGGGAGGATCGAGACACGAAAAAGCTTGTCCGGACGATTGGCCAGTGGAACCGACACATTGCCGGGTTTGCGGGCTTGTTCAAGGACGCGTTCGACGGCTGCATCGAGGCTCCCATCACGAAATACCCGAACTTCGAGCATCTGGAAGCCGACGCCCGGCTTGACGAACCTGGCGACGCATAGCCGGAAAACCGCGACGATCAGCCATAGTGTCGGCCACGTCACCCGCCCCGCGCCTCCATTGTGCGGCGTTTTCTCCTCGGTCGCGATCTTCCTCGACCTTCCGGCCTTTTCGCGACGTGTGCCAACGTGGGCGGGGCACCGCCCGGAGGGTGGTCGGTGGCCTCCGGTTCCAAGTACCGCACCGGCTTGCCGAGTTCGCCGGCGATCCGGATCTCGGCTTGGACGCCGACACTCTCCCGCCAGCCGTCGAGCATAAGCACAACGACCTCGTCGCATCGTTCGAGCTGAGCCCGGTCGAACGGTTCCCAGAACCGCCAATCGGTCGGAAGCCCATGCGTGCAAATGCAGTGGCCGTGGGCAATCGGCGAAAACACAGCGCATCCCATCTGCATCAGCTTGGCCGCCGCGCGGCACGCCTCGCGGAACCGGAACTCACGCACCGATGGGTCGGGATGGGAATATGGACTGGCGAGGTAGATCATGGCGAAAACCTATCTGAACTGAACATCGGGGATTCCTGTCCACACCTGGTATCCAGGCAGGACCTCTTTACCAACGGTTTCCGTTGGTAAGCGCTGCTTGACTTGCACGGGTCGCAACGTGCATTCGTCGCGGTTGGCCTTCCAGATCCAGATTGACGAGCGGTGATACATTGGATATACTTCGTATATGAAGCAGTCCGGTCGAACGCATCAATGGGGAGGCGATTTTCGTGATCAAGACACTGACAAAACATGGCAACAGCTACGCCCTGGTAATCGACAAGCCAATTCTGGAGTTGATTCGAGCGACGCCGGAAACGCCGTTCGAGATCATCAGTGACGGCCGTTCGCTGGTGCTGACACCGGTGCGCGATCCCAAAGAAGAGAAGAAGTTCGAGGAAGCCATGGCGAAGGTCCACGAGCGATTCGGCAACGCCATGAAGAAGCTCGCGGAGTAGGTTGTGGCAGAGCCGATTTTTCTGGGTATCGATCGCGTATTGCGACTGCATCGCAGCTCGATTGAGCATTACGGTGGGATCGAGGGAATCCGTGATGCGCAGTTGCTCCAGTCGGCCGTATCGCAGCCGGAAGCAACGTTCGGTGGGACCTTTCTCCACGCATTTCCATTCGAGATGGCCGCTGCCTACCTCTTTCACATTGTCCAGAACCATCCATTTCTTGATGGCAACAAGCGAACAGGCGCAGCATCCGCCATCGTCTTCCTCGAAATGAACGATATTGAAATCGCCGGCGACGAAGAAGGGTTGTTTGACATCACCATTCGCACAGCTGAAGGCGCGGCGACCAAGGTAGACATTGCCGAGTTCTTTCGTTCGCGTGCTCACTGAGCCGTCACTCCTTCAACAGCCGAAATGCACTCCGCCTTCTTGCCAGTGAACTTCTCCCACCGCTCGACGATCACGTCGCAATAGAGCGGGTCGAGTTCCATCAGGAACGCCTTGCGACCCGTCTGTTCGCACGCGATGAGCGTCGACCCGCTGCCGCCGAACAGGTCGAGCACGTTCTCGCCGGGAAGCGACGAGTATTGGATCGCGCGGACCGTAAGCTCGACGGGCTTTTCCGTGAGGTGGATCATCTTGTTGGGATTCACCTTCTTGACCGGCCACACGTCGGGCACGTTCTTGGGACCGAAGAAACGGTGCGCCGCACCTTCCCGTCAACCATAGAAACACCACTCGTGATCACCCATGAAATCCTTGCGCGTGAGGACGGGGTGCAACTTGTGCCAGATGATCGCCTGTGAGAAATAGAGGCCGCACGCCCGGAAGACCGGCGGATAGTTGGCGACGTTCGCATAGCCGCCCCAGACGTAGAATCCATGTCCGGGCAACAGCACACGGGCGATGTTGCCGAACCAGGCGGCCAGCAACCGGTCGAACTCTTCGTCGGAGACGAAATCGTTTTCCAGCGGCCGGTCCTTGGCCCGCATCTTCTTCTGCGTCGGCTTGGCCTTCTCCGGATGGCGAGCCAAGTCCATGCTTTGGTGGTGGAGCAGTCTGGAGTCCGGAGTCTGGAGACTGGAGGAAGATCGTGCTCCCGGCCGTGTTCTTTTTCCTCCGGCCTCCGGCCTCCCGCCTCTAACCTGAAATGACGTGACTCCGGCCGCGATGGCGTTGTTGCTGCGCGGTTCAACGCGGACGTTGTACGGCGGGTCGGTCGAGACCAGGTGGATGTCGACGCCGTCGAGCAGACGGTCGACGTGTTCCGGGTTCCCGCTGTCGCCGCAGAGCAGCCGGTGGTCGCCGAGAATCCACAGGTCGCCCGGCTTGGTCGTCGCTTCGTCAGGCGGCTCGGGCACTTCGTCCGGATCGGTCAGGCCCTGCTGCACGCCGGGATCGAGCAGCTTGGCCAAGTCGTCCGCGTCGAAGCCGAGCAGGCCGAGGTCGTAATCGGCGTCCTGAAGCTCGCCAAGTTCCAGCGGCAGCAGGTCGTAGTCCCACTCGGCGATCTCG